>JAQBFL010000299.1:0-4263 GCA_032123415.1 bacterium
GATCAGCCGTCACTTCATACCACTGACTGCCCACTTGCAGTTCCATGGCTTCGCGCCGGAGCGTCTGTCGCGACCGCAGAACGGGGCACTCCGCAATCGGCTTCTGGGTGCCATGCACGATTTCCCAGCAGTGACGTCCAATAACCGCCTGAGGATTCACCCCGAACACTCTAAGCGTCGCGTCGTTGGCAGCCATAATCCGCATGTCCTTGTCCAGGAGCCATACGGCGCTCTCCATCGCATTGAATGTCGTCTGCCATTTGATCGCGGCCTCCCGTAGCGCCTCTTCTGCCTGCTTGCGCGCGGTAATATTCTCAAAGGCAATGCCGACCATGTTACAGGGCAGGGGAAACGCGTTGACCGAGAATGATGCCAGCACCATCCGGTCGTCGCCATAGATTATGTCATCGAACCTGATGGGGGTTTGAGTGCGCACCACTTCGGCGTAGCGTTGGGGTATCCCCTGTGCCCGGAGGCCGGGAAAATTCTCGTCGAGTGTTTTGCCGAACACAGCTTCCGGCCCGAGGCCGGTCAAGGTCTTGACTGCCGGGTTGGCGTAAACCATGCGCAGAGTCCGGTCATCCGAGAGGTCTTCCAAGCGATACAGGTAAAGGCCGACAGGGATATTGTCTGTAATCAATTGCGCCTTGCGTAGTTCCGCTTCCGTCCGCTTGCGCTCGGTGATGTCGGTATGGACGCCGACTAGCGCCGCGATGCGCCCGGTCTGATCCTTGCTCGCATACGCGCGCAGAAGGATGGTCAGGACTCGCCGATCCCGGGCGTACATCTGCACTTCGCCCGCCCACTGCCCGCCGGCCATGATGGTCCGGAATACCTCGTGCCCCACGGACGGATCGACATAGAGAGTCTGCGGGGGGGTTTCGCCGACCATCCCGAAGAGTTCGTCGAAGGCTGTGTTCTGGTAGTAGTGTTTTCCCTCCGGTGTGGACATTCCCACCGCGTCGGACGAGTTCTCCACCGCTTGCTTGAACAGGAGTAGTCTCTCCTCAGTCTGCCTGCGGTCGCATTGCTTCGACTGTTGGTTCTCCGGTTTTTGCATGGATGGCCCGCTCCTTTCCTCGATTGCTTGCCCCAACAACCCAACTCTACGGCGGTCGGCCGTCCGCAGCATTTGCCTTGTTGGAGCTCTATTTGATCTCCTTCTCGGCTCCGCAATGCGAGCAGTGTGGAAGCATCGCGTGTCTGACCTTGTGACAGGATGGGCATTCCTCGAACAGGTTACAGCCGCAGGATGGACAGGTGTATGATTCTTCTTGCTCCCCGCGTTCGCCATGCGGAACTATGATCTTATTCACTGTCCGACGGGTCCAGAAAAGGAAACGACGTGGGCCGATCCGTATGGGGTACTCACATACAGGGCAGAGAAAGCGTTTGCATGCCGAGTTTCTGGAGTTCGATGAGTTGGTTGATGGTCTGCTGCAGATTGCGGGAACTGTCCCCCACGACTCGCTGTTTCTCAGTCTGGTTCTCAGTCTGTCGGGTGAGATCAGCGACTTGTGTTTCAAGAGCGACCCGTCTTGCCACAAGGTCCTTGTCGAGGTGTTTCTGCTCGATGGTGGCGTAGTCGGGGCCGCGGATGGACCGGATGTCGTCCACAAAGAATCCAAGCACCCAGAATATCAGCACCGCAAGAACGAGGGTGAATAGCCGTATCGCAACACGGTGAATCCACGTCCCTTTTGACTTCGCATCGGTTTTCATTCTTCAGGCTCCTTTCCGTGTTCCAACTCGTGTATTCGGAAATACAGCCAGTCGCCACATTTCGGGGCTGAACCTACCCGTGCGCATGGTTCATGCCACGCTATCTATCGAAGAAGGCTACGCCGAGCGGAGTCCTTGGGCAAGGGAAAAGGGCAGCATCTCCTCTGCGGCCTCTGCGCCTTTCTGCCCGCCGAAGCCCGAAGGGCGAAGGCGGGGGAGGGTGAGGTTAAACGCTTGCTCAAACATGGTCTTCCTTACTCATATCGCCATTGCCGTCATGTCGCCCGGTATCTCCTCCGGGCTAACGTCGCCTCCGAGGGCTTCTGTGCGCCCAGCATGGGCGCGTTGTAAATGGAGTGAAAGTCTCCTGTAGGAGGACCGTTCATGGAAACATGAAAGAACTACCACTCAAAGCCAATGCTGGAAGGGTAACCGTCCGGTGGGAGGAAGGCTAGAGGAAACTGGCAGGCCGACGGACCGAAACTGCATATCAAGGCCGACGCGAGCGCTTCGGGACCCAGCCCTGTTCGACGAGATAATCGAGTACGGCGCTAAACGCCAGTCCTTCTTGTGCGCCCTCGATCAGGGCAAAGAACAGGAAGAAGTCGGCCTGCCGACGTACGGCTTTCGGAATGCGCTCGGGCTGAGTAAACAGCGCCACCAACGTCGCATCGGGTTCGCTGGGCGGTAAACGCCGGGGTAGTGACATAAATGTGCCTCCTTTTCGTATTGACATAGGCTAGGCATAGCCTAGCCTACAAGAATGCAAGCAAAATACCCGGTCAAAGTGCAGGCGATTCGTTCGAAAGGGCGAACCGATCGGTTCTACGTGTTCATTCCGCTGCCGTTGGCAGCGGCCATCGGCCTGGAGGCCGGGGAGCAGTTCCAGTGGTCGCTGACGGACCGCAACAACCTGGCCGTGCGGCGCCTCGCCACACCCGGGGGGCAAGTGCGTCGGGCTAAACCCAAGAAGTCGTCAAAAAAGTGATGGCGGCGAGCTCGGCGCGGCCGTCAGTCGCGTGGGAGGTTTTTTTCGGAATCGCATGTTAAGATGTCACCCCAACAAGCCTCAGTTACTGCCGTTCGAGCTTGGTGATACGGCCCCCCTCGATCCACTCGACGCAGTAGATGTCACCGTTCGGCGCAAAGCATCCGCCGTGAGGACTGTTGAAGAACCCCGCCTTCACCAGTGGCGTCTTCGCCAGGTTGGGCCAACCCTCAGGCTGCTTTGAGACGCTCACATCCGGGTTAGCCCCGATCTCTGTCACCAACTCCAGGCTCTTGGTATCGAGAACCTTTACCCCCGTCATGAGTTCCGGAATCATCACGAGCCCACCAAGGAAGTCGAAGCAACAGGGGCTATGGGTCAGCGTTGATTGCCGCTGGAACTTGCCATTGCCATCGTAGATGACCACCCGCCGATTGGAACGGTCGGTGATCCATAATTCCACGCCGGCACTTCCGGTTGTGAAGTTGATGCCGTGCGGACACGCAAAACGGCCAGCTCCTTCCGTACCGTCAAGCGTGGACTGGTATTCGCCCTTGCGTGAATAGCGGTGCACCAGCGACGACCCGTACCCATCCGCCACCCAGATCTCCCCTGTCTCCGGATTCTGCGCCGCCCAGGTCGGCACATAACCGCCGCCCTGCGCATAGACAGGGTGCTGCGGTTGCTTGATCGTCTGTATCGTCTCGCCGGCGAGCGTGACCTTCGCGACTTCCTTGCTGTCCTGATCCGCCAGCCAAAGATACTCAGTGCCATTCTCGACGACCTTCGTCAGGCCATGCGCACCCAACCAACGCCCCCCGCCCACGGCGGAAATCGACGAGCCGTCCGGTGCGAAGGTCACTAATCCATTTCGCGCCTGATGAAAGACTATCACATTCCCGGACTTCGTGACGCAGACGCCATGCGTCCGTCCATTGTCACGTCCTGAAGCCGAATCCGGAATCCGCGCCCACTGATCCACCCACTTGTAATTCAACTTCAACCCGCTCATGAATTCATCTCGCATTTAATGTTTTTAATCCCGATCGCTTTTGTCGGCATTGCGAATGTTCGCCTCCGGGTCAAGCGAATGTGATCGGGCTCGTGCAGCTCCGGGAGTTATCGTCAACCGACGCTTCCTCTGTCCGGTCAATGAGAACGGCGACCAGCCTTCGCCCTGCGGGCTACGGCCAGGCGCGCGAGAACGGATGACGATTTCCTCCGGTCGTTTCATTCTCTCTCCCTCTCGCCAACGAAGGTCAGAAAACGCGCCATTCGCGACAGCACACCACACTCTCGATCAACCGTCAACAGCATACTGTTAATTGTCGAACACTGACCCCTAGGCCCCGGATATAAAGTGTATTGTGAAGGGCTGACCCTGATTCCCCCCGTGGCCGAGGGAATGCAACGTGGCCGGATCGTGCTTCGCGCCAGCTTGCCGCTGTCTCATGCGCGTTTCCTTTGTCCCGGCTCGGCACAGCCTCGCCCTCCAGCTCCGCCGCCGTGCTGTTGAGCTCGTTCCCTGGAGGGCGAGCCTGCGGCGAGCCGCG
>JAQBFL010000300.1:0-3373 GCA_032123415.1 bacterium
GCGGCGTTAGCCGCCGTGGAGGGCAAGCGTCTGACCGCCTCGCCCGCATACGAACGCACCTCATCCCACGTGATCGCCATCCCCATCGCCTGGAGCTGCGCGACGATCTTCCGGTTGCGAATCTCCCGGCCATCGCGAATCTGGGTGAGCACCTCCTGGAGCGGCCCATTCGTCGTGTCCAGGAAGTACCCCAGCACGTGCATCGTGCCCTTCTGGATGTCCGCGCTGATCTCCACACCGGGAACCCCCAGCAGCGTCTTGCCATTCACCGGCCGGGCGCACGCCGCCATGAACGACTCGATGCCGTTCGTGGAATCATGGTCCGTCAGGGCCAGGGCCGTGAGCCCCGCCGCATGCGCCATCTCCACCAGTTGTGCCGGCGTACAGCTCCCATCCGAGAACGTCGAGTGACAGTGCAGATCGATCATCGCGCGGGCTCCCGTGGATCCGGGTCCTCTGCGCCGTTCGCCATCGCGCCGGACCCGTTGAATCGCCGCGAATCGTGCCAGACCCTCCCGCGTTCGTCAACCACCCTCCGTCATCGCATCGAACGCGTGGAATCGAAGGTTGACACAACACGGGGACTCGGGTATCAATGCACATCTTTATTCTGTCAAAGGAGGTTCGTATGCGCTGGTGGAAGACCGCTCTGATCACGGCCGTGTTCGCGTGCGTTTGTGCCGGTTGCGCTTCGGTCAACTACGAAGAGAAGTACACGTTTGGACCCACCCGAAAGCTCATGGACTCCGGTGCGCCTGGCGCCGCCAAGAAGGTCTTCTCCCCCCTGGTCTTCATCCCGGATACGATCAGCGTGCCCATCACCGCCTATCGCGACGCCGCCGCCAAGCCACCCGAAGCCAAGGGCGGACACGTGTATCTCTCCTATATCGGAACCCGCACGACCATGTACAGCGACCTGAAGCCCGTCTACAAGTGGACCGGCGGCGTGGTGATCGCGATCGTGGATACGCTGTGGTTCCCCGTCGCCGGCCTGGTGGACACGATCTACGCCGTCAACTACTGGTAATCGCGATCGACGCCCATCGTCCGGATCGCTCCGGACCGGACGCGAAGAAGGCTCACGCCACGGCGTGAGCCTTCTTGCTTTCAGCGGGAGATACAGCAGAACCGACGGTCGTCCCGGAGGGACGGTCAGTGCGGGAACAGCGTGGCGCCGCACGCGATGCAGACCCGGTCGCGCTTGCCCACTTCCTCTTTGCAGCGGGGGCAGTACGCCGCGTCATCGTCCTTCGCCTTCAACGGGGCCGCGGCCCAGCCGACTTCGGTCTTGTGGACTTTCTGCGTGATGTGCCGCCCGTGCGCGCCGATCGTGTCCTGATCCTTCTTGATCGTCCGCACGGTCGAAGGAATCTTCATCTTCTTCTGGCAGTGTGGACACTCCATCTCCTCACCCACCAGTTCCTTGTAGTAGGTGATGTCGATCCCGATCTTGCCTTCGCAGTGCGGGCAACGAAGCTTGATGATCTCTTCCATGTTGCGCGGTATAATATGGACTCGCATGAAATGCGCAAGCTGTTTCCGTCGGCGGCCGAGCGGTGGGCGCATCCACGATTCATTGACCTCGATCAAGCTGCAACCGTCGGCCAGAGGGTGTCCAACTCGCCGTTCCAGTGTCTGACGGTGATCCGCAGGAGCGCGGCAAAGCCTGTTTGTGTCCAGAACTGACCCGTCCGCTTGAGGCGGTTCTGGAACTGAGAACAGAGGGACTCGACCGAACCGCTACCGATGGGGATCCCCTGAGCGGCGTTCTGGGCGTAGTCCATGTGTTCGGCGTGGCTTCGGAAGTAGGCGTTCTGTTCACGAATGACTTCCAGTACCGCCGGCTCAGCGGACGGCGGTTCTTTCAGCAGTTCGTCCAACGTCGTGAACAGGCGTTTCGGGGACTTGTGCTTGAGGGCGTGCAGGATCTTTCCGCACCACGCTGCCGCCTTCGTCGAACCCGTGCCGTGAAGCGCGGCACCGAGGACGTGGAGGTGCTGGCTGAGGTGGTAGAAGTCCAGCATGGCTTTCGAGCATTTCTCGAAACGGTCCTCGTAGATGTGCCACAACCACACGCCGCCGTCCATGACGAAGAAGACAGCCTTCGCCCCGGGCAGGCCCATCCGTACGGCCTCCTGGTGCAGGAGGACCCCGAAATCGTAAGGCGTTGTTTTCGCCGGGACGGCCACGATATGCTTGTGCATGATGGCCTTGCGCTTCCCGCTGACGGCCAGTAAGGCGGAGAGTTTGAAGATCGCCGCCGAGCGGATCTCATGCCAGTGTACGCGCTCGGGCAGCTTCCTGTTCTTCTTGTTCCGCCCCCAGTTCTCCCCGCGATGGCGAGCGTTCCAGCCGTCGGCCATGATGATGAGCGTGTCCTGCGGACCGGCCGCCGCGACGCACGCCCCGTTCGGCGGGGCGGCCTCCCCCGCCGCATCCAGACGCATGACCGTCGAGCGCACCGTGCCGTCGCTGACGGAAAACCACGCCGCGGCGTCCGCGACGCACGAGGCCTTTTCATAGCTTCCCACCTCGACGGCGAGCACCGCCATCCGTCTCTCCATGTCCGGCGAGTAGCGCTGGTGAGGTCTGAGGCCGAGGTAGGCGAGGGCCGGGCACCTCCAGTGCCCACCCCCGTCGACGCCCTCCCGGCAGAGCAGGGTGAGCGTCCCGTAAAACGTGATGAGGTGGACTTCCCTGAACCGCTTCTCTTTGAGCGCCGCGACCGATTCCGATGAGGACTCCCACCCGGCCACGATGCCTTGCGCATGCAACTCGTAGTCTGCGCGCAACGCTTCCTTCCGTCCCTCGAAGAATGCCCGTTCCGTTCCCGCCAGGGGGCTGACTTGCACCGTTGTCGCGTCTTGATTCATCGATCCTCCCTTTTCCGTTGACATAGTAGCACTGCAGTGCTACCTTTATGCGCGAAAAGGAGGTTCCATGTCAACAGAACTCGAGAAGAGAGAGAAAAGAATCCGCGCCCTGCTCGCCAGCCTGTCAGCACTCGGAGCCATGCGGCCGGGAACGCTGAGCGTGCAGTACCGCCACCCGGCGGAGAAGAAGACGCCGTTCAACCAGCTCAGCTACACGCACAAGGGCAAGAGCCGGTCGGAGTATGTCCGCCCGGAAAGCCTGACCGCCGTCCGGAGGGAGGTCGAGACCTACAAGACGTTCCGCCGCCTTGTCGACGAGGTCACCGACCGGTCGCTGGAGGCCTCACGGCTGCGCCACAAGAGAGCGTGACCCCTCGCATACCGGCCAGAACGAGCCAACACGCGATCTAGGTCAGTGAATCAGGGATGCGCCCACGCTGGAATGAACTCGCCCAATTGGCTTGCACCGCCCCGCTGGAGGCCCTATTATGAGTCACACA
>JAQBFL010000301.1:0-6528 GCA_032123415.1 bacterium
GTCAGGGAAGACCAAGTTCGATATGCGATCGAGGACGAGGACGAGGACGAGAACGATGGCCGCGAAAGCCCGTCGGTCTGAGAGGTACGGCCTCGCTAGAGTAAAGGGGATACCCAGTTGACGTCCTTATCTCTGCCTCACAGCCGCCTTTACAACTGCCTTTCTTGCCCCTTCTTCTATTTCAACAAACCCTTCGTCATTCAATCTGCACGAGTCAAGCGCAGTTACGCTGTCTTCTGAACCGCGGGTTACTTCCAGCTCCACTTCGCAGCCGCGGTACATTCTTGATATTTTCATAAAATCAGAACCCGGCGGAAGATAAGGCCTGACGCTAAGCCCTTTTAGGCGCGGCCTTATTCCAAGCAGGTACTGGGTGGCGGCAACGTACATCCACGAAGCAGTGCCGGTCAGCCACGAATTGGCCCCCTCGCCCTTGTCCTGCGCGTCGTCGGAACATACGGTCTGGCAGAAAATATAGGGTTCGGTTTTTAAAACCTCAGCCCGCTCATTACGTTTTAATGGCAGTATGGTGTTGTAATATTCATAGGCGTACCGCGGCCTGCCCAGAATTGCCTCTGCAACCACCACCCACGCGTTTGTGTGCGCGAATATTCCGTTTTCCTTGCGCCCCGTGTTATAGCGGGAAATCAAACCGTAAGTCTGGTCATATTCCTGAAAAGCCGGCCATACATTCTTTACACCCTCATCACAGAAAAGGTGTTTCCGTACGGAATCCATGCATTTTATGGCGCGCTCACCCTCTGCCACGCCTGAAATAACGGCCCAGACCTGTGAATTCAGGAACATCTTCGCGTGTTTGCTTTTGTTTGTCCCTATGACCTCACTGCCAAACCCCCTGATGTACCACTCGCCGTCCCAGCATTTGTCATTAATTAGCTCTTTCATCTCCCGTGCACGGCCCAGGAAATTCTCCGCGTCATTCTTCTTACCCAGCAGTTCGGCCATCTCCGCGGTCAGGTTCAGCGCGTAGACGTAAAACTCCGCCGTCAGGACAGATTCGGGCTCTTCGCATTCCATCCACAGGTGCAGCGTGTCGTTCCAGTCGGCCGTGAGAATCAGCGGAAGCCCGTTCGGGCCCTTCATTCTCTCCGTGTAGTCAAGCGCGGCCTTCATGTGGCCGTATACGGTATCTTCATTTTCAGAACCGGCGTATTTGACTCGTTCCTTCAGTATGGCTGCGTCCCCTGTCTCCGCAACGTAAGCGTAAACCATCTGCGGTATCCACAGGTGGTCGTCCGAGAAACCCTTAAGATCCCCCCTGCCGCCCAGAGGAAAAAACTGGTGGTAGGTGTCGCCGGTTTCAAACTGAGTCGTGGAAAGGATCTGAATTATCCTGCGCTTCACGCGCTCCGGCAGTTGGGCATTTACCGCAAGCGTGTCCTGGCACGAATCACGCGTGCCCATGCCGCGGCCCTCGCCGTTCTCGTAAAAGGATATGTAGCGCGACCAGTCAAAGGTGGTTTTGCACTGGTACTGGTTCCACACGTTTACCATTGTGTCAATGTCCCCGTCCCCGGTCACTGCCTTAAACGCGGAAATGTATTTCCGCCAGCCTTCGCGCACCCTGTTAAACGCTACCCCCACGGTGTCAGGCATGGTGTATTTGTCGCGCAGTTCCTTTGCGCGCCCGGTGTCTTTTGCGTACCCCAGGGTAACGGTAAGGTCAAAATCAGCGTTCGGCATAAGTGCTATGGAGCCCCTCAGTGCGGCACATCCCACGCCGCCGCGTAGCTGTGATTGCGAAAGCACCCCATTTTCAACGCCCTGCGGATTTGACTCGGAACGGTACATTCCTATGAATTTATCCCGCGCGCAGTCATGGTCAATTACCGGCACGGACATGCCCATGAAAGCGTACCCCGGCCTGTCAGCCACATAATTGGCGTTTGCTTTCATGTCAAAAGCCGGGTGCGGTTCTATGAATTGGTAAAGCACCATGCCGTCCTCAAAGGAACCGCGCGTTAAGTGAAGCGACCACTGTATGTTGCGTGACTCGGGTTCGCACCACATTGTGAATTCGGAATAGGGTATGACGGATATGTGTTTTACTTTGTTTGTTTCATTGCGCAGGGTCATCCTCCACACCTCGCACTCGTCGTCCGGAGGGACAAAGTAGAGCACTTCGCTTGACACCCCGTTGTTCAGCGAACGAATCGTTGTATATCCCATTCCGTGCCTGCACTCGTAAGCGTCAGGCTTTTTCTGCACAGGCTGCCATGTCGGCGACCAGTATTCCCCTGTTTCCTCGTCGCGCAGGTATATGTATCTTCCGGGGCGGTCTACGGGCACGTTGTTGTAGCGGTATTTGGTTATCCTGCGGTCGCGAGGGTCGCCGTTAAACGAGAACCCCCCGCCGGTCTGGCTGACTATCCCGCAGTACCCGTGCATGTTGGAAATGTAGTTTATCCATGGGCTGGGAGTATCCGGCCTTTCTATTATATACTCGGTCTTATCCTCAGAGAACCTTCCGTATCGCATATGTCACCTCGCAGTTAGTGATAAGCAATCGCATTTCGGGCAGTACGGGCACGCGCCCGTTTCGACTGGCCTGAAGGATCGCGTTCATGGCGGAAATGGTAGCAGATCTGGAGTGCAGGGGTCAAGATGAGCGAAGAGGGTGTTCGAATGATCGAAGAATTCATTGCGAGTCTCTTGTCGTTTCCCGGGGAAGCCCAATCATTTCCCTGGCCTCACGCGGAGTCGCCGTTTCCCGACCCAGCGCAGAACTCAGCCGAACGATACGGCGAATCAGTTCTTCATTGGTTGCCAGTGTTTTACGCTCGTTATCAAAATAGATATTGTCTTCCAATCCGACCCGTACATGCCCGCCCATCAGCACGGCCGCCACATTAATTTTAAGCTGAAACATTCCGATCCCGGTCGCGGCCCAGCAGAACCCTTGAGGAAGGCTCTGCACCATACAGCTTAGATCGAATAATGAAGCTGGTGCTGAATAAAGAGAGCCCAGCAGGATGTTCATATAAAACGGCGGACGAAGAATCTCTTTCCTCATCAGTACCTTAACGGTATTGATCATTCCGGCCTCAAATACTTCAATCTCCGGAACAATCCCGCGCTCCGTCATCGCAGTCGCCAGGCGTTCAATCATTTCGGGCGTGTTGACATAGGCCTGCCCGGGAAAGTTCATCGACCCCATTGTCAGACTGGCCATGTCCGGTTTGGCATCGCCCGTCAGAGCCAGCACATCCGAACGGCACTCGAACGTGTTATGCTTCCGTCCGCTCGTCGTCACACACAAAATGGCATCTGGACACTCCGCACGAATCGACGGAACTATTTGTTCATAAGGCTCTTTCCGGTAGGTTGGCTGACCGGATTCGTCGCGGGCATGCAGATGAACAATCGAAGCCCCTGCGCGCACACAGCGCACAGCGTCTTCGACAATCTCCGGCGGGGTAAGCGGCACATGCAGCGTGTCTTTCCGCGACGGGACCATTCCGGTAATCGCCGCATTAATGATCAGCTTAGGATACGGCGTGGCAGGATGGGGACTCCCCAGATCATACAGTGTGTTCATCAATCTGCTCCTTTTGTACACCGGCCCATGCTTTCAAATCGACCTTCAGTGTTGTCCACTTCTCAATATGCGGATCACCGAATTCATGCTCCTTTTTGAGCTGTCCGGTTTCACGATAGCCAAAATGCTTCTTATACCACGCGATCGTGGCCGGCAGATCTGAATTGGTCGTGAGTGTGTTCACGCCTTGCGCAAGCATCTGCTCCATCCTCTGGGTCTGCAACCGCATCCCCACACCCAGGCCGCGACATACGGGATCCACCACCATCAGCTCAGTCTTTGCCTCGGTCGCCGACAGAAGTTTGTAACCTGCAAACCCGACCACCCGGCCATTCATCCGGGCAACAATATAATTGTCCCAGCTGACCGCCGGCATTTCAGCCGAAGGGATCTCATGCATGTTTGCGAGCTTGAGTAGCCGCATGACCTCCGGCTTGTCTGCTTCGGTCAAGTGTTCAATCGTCACTGACATCACGATCCCCCATCCACTCCACATTCGGAAAATCGGTCTTTCAGAGAGAAAATGATAAGAAATCGCTTTTCAGGCGGCGCGGCCACCTGACCGCTGAGACCGGCCTGAACGGCCTGAAGGAGCGCTTTCATGAGGGAGACGGTAGGCGAAGCGGGGTGAAGGCGTCAAGATGAACGTCGGAAGAAGCTGTAATTCGGATGCGTTTGCCGGGTGCGGCAAAGCGTGACAAGCGGTCGACCGGCATGTAAGATAGGGGCATGAAAACGTATCGACAGGGGAATATCGCACCGCCCGACGTGGCGGCCGAACTGCTGCGGCGGCTGCCGGCCCTGGCGGCGCTGGCCTTGCTGGTGGCGCTGGCGATGGGCGCCCTGACCATGGTCTACACGGTGCAGCCCGAGGAACGGGCCGTGGTCAAGCGCTTCGGCAAGGTAATCCGTATCGACGACCCGGGGCTGCACGCCAAGTGGCCTTTCGGCATTGACAACGTCGAGGCCGTGGCGACCGAGCGCGTGCTCAAGGAGGAGTTCGGCTTCCGCACCGCCGCCGTGGGGGACCGGACGCGGTATTCGACGCAGGACTTTCCCGAGGAGTCGCTGATGCTCTCGGGCGACCTGAACATCATCGACGTGGAGTGGGTCGTGCAGTATCGCATCTCGGACCCGATCCGCTTCCTGTACAGCATGCGCGAACCGGTACGCACGTTGCGCGACATTTCCGAGTCCGTCATGCGGCGGGTGGTCGGCAACAACCTCGGCAGCGAGGTGCTCACGACCGCGCGCGTCAAGATCGCCAACGGCGCGCGCGACGAGATCCAGACGGCCATGAACCGGTACGACGCGGGGATCCACATCGTGACCGTGGAACTGCAGGACGTCGTGCCGCCCAAGGCCGTTCAGCCCGCCTTCAACGAGGTCAACGAGGCCCGCCAGGAGCGCGAACGGATGATCAACGAAGCCACCAAGCAAGCCAATCAGGAGATCCCGCGCGCGCGCGGCGCGGCCAACCGGGTCATTGCCGAAGCCGAGGGCGCCGCCTCCGAGCGTGTCAACCAGGCACTGGGCGAATCGGCGCGCTTCAGCGCCATCTTGGCGGAGTACCGCCAGGCGCCGGCTGTCACGCGTCGGCGCATGTATCTGGAGGCGCTGCAGACCGTTCTGCCGGCGGTGGGCGCCGTCTACGTCGTCAAAGAAGGTCAGTCCGGCCCGCTGCCGCTGCTGCACCTGGGCAATAATCCATCCGCCGTGAAAGAGGTGCTGCCATGAAGATCGGACTTATAGCGTTTTTTGCCGTGGTGGTGCTGACGGTGCTGGCCTCGTCGCTTTTCGTCATCGACCAGGCCGAGCAGGGCATTCTCGTCCAGTTCGGCGAGCCGGTGGGCGGCGTGATCGCCGAGCCGGGGCTGCACTGGAAACGGCCGTTCATCCAGGAGGTGCGGCGGTTCGACAAACGGTTGCTGGCATGGGACGGGGATGTGAGTCAAATTCCGACGCTGGGGCGGGAGTTCATCGTGGTCGACACGGCGGCGCGCTGGCGCATCGCCGACCCGCTGCAGTTTCTGCGCTCGGTGCGTGACGAGATCGGCGCGCGTAACCGGCTCAATGACATCATCGATTCGGTGGTGCGCGACATTGTGTCGGGCGCAGATCTCGAGGATATCGTCCGCTCCCATGACTGGAACGTGGATGTCAAGGCGCTGGGGGAAGACACGCTCGTGCGCCAGGACGTGGACCTCGAGAAGCCCAAGATGGGCCGCGAGCGGCTCGAACAGGAGATGCTCAAAGCCGCGTCGCGCCTGATGCCCGACATGGGGATCGAGCTGGTGGACGTGCGCATCAAGCGCATCAACTACATCGATTCCGTCGGCCGGCAGGTCGAGAGCCGGATGATCTCGGAGCGGCAGAGCATCGCGGCGCGTTTCCGGTCGGAAGGGCAGGGCCGCAGCCAGGAGATTCTGGGCGAGATGACGCGCGACCTGCGGCGCATCCGTTCCGAGGCGGAGCGCAAGGCGCGGGAGATCCAGGGGCTGGCGGACGCGGAGGCCACGCGCATCTACGGCGAGGCCTACGGCGCGGACCCCGAGTTCTACGATTTCCTGCGCACGCTGGAGAGTTACCGGGCGCTGGGCCGTAACGCCACGCTTATGCTCGGGGCCGATTCGGAGTTCTTCCGTTACCTGGAGTCCACGCGGTGATTCGTCAGCCCCGGCAGCTCGATTACGACACGGGCATGCCCATGACCGAGGCGACGCGGGCCATTGACGGTTAACCGTTAACCGTTAACTGCTAACCATTACCCCTTCGCGATCTCGTCCGCCACGGTCTGGCCGAAGGCGCTGCACGAGACCTCGTGCGCGCCTTCCATCAGGCGGGCGAAGTCGTAGGTCACGATACCCTTGCGAATCGCGGCGTTCATGCCCGCGAGCACCAGGTCCGCGGCCTCGCCCCAACCCATGTAGCGCAGCATCATCTCGCCGGAGAGGATCAACGAACCGGGA
>JAQBFL010000302.1:0-10377 GCA_032123415.1 bacterium
GGTATGCGGGGTCCCTCTCTTCGGAGAAAGGGGCGGGGTAGACGGGATCGCGGGAGCGCGCAACCAGCTACTGCGGGATCACCCAGGCGGGTTCTCCCCTGTCACTGTGAGACGTAGCACGAGGGCGAAGAGGAGGAAGAGAAGCCCTCGCCGATGACGATCGAGTTCCGCAAGGGGCCGACCGCGGCCGTTTCGTTCCGCGTCGAGCCGCCTGCGAAGCCGGCGGAAGGCGCGACGAACGCGGTTCCCGCCCAGGTTCCCGACGAGCAGGAGTCCGCGGCGGCGATGGCTATGATGGCGCCGATGCTGCAAGGGATGCGGGTCTCCTTCCTGGTCGAGGTGGACGGCAAGATCGTGCGCACCAGCGCGCAGGTTCGCGAGGGAGACAACCGGGTGGTGCTCATGGACATGCCGCTCGGCAAGGTCTTGGCGCATGCGGAGGGATCCAAGCTGATTGGCGGCGGCGCGCAGGATCCGGAGATCATCCAGAAGATCCAGGCACTCAAGATCGAGGGCGTGGTCATCGAGGATCTTGAAAAGGGGCTGACCGTCGAGTTCGAATGACGACACAGCCTAGATGTTGTCCGCTTTGCGCGCGACGCGCAGGACTTCCTCGACGGTGGTCATGCCTTGGATCACGCGGTTCCATCCGTCCTTGCGCAGGGTGACGAGGCCGTGCTCCATGGCGGACTTCTTGATCTCGTTGGACGGGCGCTGGTGCACCACCATGCTACGCAACACGTCGTTGAGAATCATGATCTCGAACAACGCGATCCGGCCGTGATAGCCCGTGAAGTTGCAGTCCGGGCAGCCGCGCCCCTTGAGGAAGCGCGCGGCGTCGACCCGTTCCTGGGGGAACATGGATCGGATCTCGTCCAGGATCACGTCGTCGATCGCCACCGTCTCGTGGCAGGCGGCGCAGACGAGGCGCACGAGGCGCTGGGCGATGACGCCTTCCAGGCAGGATGACACGAGGTAAGGCTCGACGCCCATATCGATCAGGCGCGTGATGGCGCTGGGCGCGTCATTGGTGTGCAGGGTGCTGAAGACCAGGTGGCCGGTGAGCGAGGCGCGGACCGCGATATCCGCGGTCTCCATGTCGCGGATTTCGCCGATGAGGATGATGTCCGGGTCGTGGCGCAGGATGGAGCGCAACACCGAGGCGAAAGTCAACCCAATGTGGGCGTGAACCTGGATCTGGTTGATGCCCTCCATCTGGTACTCGATGGGGTCTTCGACCGTGATGATCTTGACGTCCGACGTGTTGATGCGCGAGAGGGTGGCATACAGCGTGGTGGTCTTGCCGCTTCCCGTGGGGCCGGTCAGCAGCACGACGCCATGCGACATGGACGAAAGGTACTCGATCGAAGGGCGCTGCGCCTCGGTCAATCCAAGGTGCTCCAGGTCGATGAACATCGTCTTGCGGTTGAGCAAGCGCATGTTGACCGTCTCGCCGTAGGCGGACGGCAGAATCGAGACGCGCAGATCGAACTCGTCGCCGGCCGCGCGGACCTTGATGCGGCCATCGTGGGGCAGGCGTCGTTCCGCGATATTCAGCTCGGCCATGATCTTGACGCAGGAGGCGATGGCCTTGCGCAAGTGGGCGACGCCCTTGGGGACGGGGATCTCCTGCAGCAGTCCGTCGATGCGGTAACGCAGGCGCAACCGGTTCTCGAAGGGCTCGATGTGGATGTCCGTGGCGCCCATGCGGATGGCTTCGGAGATGATCTGGTTGACGAAGCGCACGACGCCCTCGTCGGCGTTCTTGGCCGAGACGTCCGTGCCGACAAGGTCGAATTGGTCGACGCTGGGCAGGTCCGAGACGAGCGTGTCGATGGTCTCCGCGCCCAGGCCGTAGAAATGCTTGAGCGTCTTGGAAATGTCGTTCTGGGTGCACAGGACCCAGTCGAGCGCCATGTCCAGCAGCATGCGCAGACCGTCGGACTCGGACAGGCTCGGCACGCGGGACGTGGCGAGGGTCATGATGCCGCCCTTGACGTCCACGGGCATGACCTCGTAGCGGATGGCGGTGCGGGCCTGCATGCGGTGGGCCACGGCGGCGTCGATCCGGAACTCGCCGATGTGGCGGAAGGGGATGCCGCTGAGCTCGGACAGCGCGGTCAGCACGACGGACTCGTCCGCCATGCCCTCCTTGACGAGCATACGATCCAGCGGAGTGTTGAGGATAGCCCGCCGGGCGTTGAGTTCGTTGATCTGCTCGCGCGACACGATGCCGCGTTCGATCAGCGTCTGCCCCAGCTCCATCATCATCTGTTCCGATGCGAACCGCCGCTCGCGCGGGGACTCCTCACCGGCCGGCGCCATTGGATCCGCCATGCTGCAGTACCTCGAAGGTTCCCGATTCGCCCACGCTCAGTTCTTTCATCTCGCCGCCGGGGCACGTCAGGAGCACGGAGCGTGTGTTGAAGCGGCCGATGCGGACGCCATGCACGTGAGCGCCCATTTCGTAGAAATCGGTTGAGCCGGAGCGCGATTCGCGCAACAGGGCCGCCATGCCTCCGTCCGGACGCGACATGACGCCCTTGTACTCCATGGTGAAGGTTTCGCGCGGCGGCTTGAGCGGGGGGGCTGGGGGCGGTGCGGGGGTGGGCCATGGGGTGGGGGTGGGCGTCGGGATCGGAACGGGGTCGGGCGCGGGTTCCGGCGGGGTGGGCAGCCGCGGGCGGAAGCGATACGTCGGAAAAGGGTTGGCGCGGCTCCATGCGGCGGCGGCGGCCAGTTCGGCGTCAAGGCAGGCGGCGATGCCGAGCCGCCGGTCCTCGCGTTCCGCCCGGCGCGAGGTCTGAAGCTCCTCACGCGGAGGCGGCGCGAACTCGCGCCAGGTCCACCAGGCCACGACGAGCAGCAGAGCGATGACGGCGCCGAGGAATACGCCCCGCGCGTTCGCCCGCATCAACCATTTCCAGAATGCATCCATGCCGTTTCCGATCGCCGCGCCGGAGCGCGGCCCGTCGGATCAAAAAGAAGGACGCCTCACGCGTCCAGGTTTCTTTGACATCGCGCCAAACAAGTCGTCCGGCGTCTTCAGAAAAACCAGCGCGCTCAGCGTTGTGCGCACCCGCAAGATGTTGGGATCGTTTTCGGACGCCGTGTCGATGCGCAGGTTGCGCAACGCAAACGAACTCTCCGATCTCAGAATGGCTTCGAGCATCTCGTAGATATTCCGGATCGAGCCCAGAAACTCCAGCCTGACCGGGTACTCCTCCAGGAACGGTTCGCTCTCCGGGGTCATGCGGTGCGCAATGGGCGGCATGGGCTTGATCGTGCGCAGAAGGTTGATCTTGCGGTCCAGCGCCAGGTCGACCGCCTTCTCGACGGCGCGGAGTTGCAGCATGAGCTTGCGGGCATCCTCATTGCTCCGAACCGCCTCTTCCATGCCCAAATCGGGAGGCAGTCCTATGTTGGCCTCGCGCGACTTGCGGATGAGGCTCGAACGTACCTCGAAGAGCTTGACCTTGTAGTCGATGGTGCCCACGGGGTTGGAGAGCGTCTGCTGCTGATCCGCGAAGGCGGCCATGCGCAAGGCGGTAGCGCTCCACTCCTTATCCGTCGAGCGCGCCTCGTCCTGCTCCGACCCGAGTTCCTGTTGGAGGGCCGGCTCGCCCCGCAGGTAGTTCCGCTGTTGGAGCTGGTCGGTCATGGACTTGATGTCCAGCCTCAATTGGTTGCGCTTGCGGTTCTGGGGCAGAAGCAGAAAGAACCAGGTCGCGAACAGAAGCAAGCCGGCCATCACGATGATGGCCAGCACTTGCTGGCGTT
Organism: bacterium; assembly: GCA_032123415.1. Lineage (GTDB taxonomy): Bacteria > Verrucomicrobiota > Kiritimatiellia > UBA8416 > JADHWI01 > JAQBFL01. The sequence continues at coordinate 3,781 of JAQBFL010000302.1, forward strand.
CCGACAGGTCGTCCAATCTGGCTCGCACGGTGCTCATGGCTGAATCAGTCCCACGTCGATGACAAAGGCCCGCCCGCGATGGGTTGCGGCCGTCTCGGCCTCCACCAGCTTATCGTCGCTCAGCAGGTCGGCGCTCCGGACGAACTGCGCCTCGCGGAGCGCCTCGATCAGTCCCTTGACCGTGGCGAAGCTGGACTGCCGGGTGTAGCCCTCGATGATGACGCGTTGGATCCCGAGCTGCCGGTCGCGTTCGCCGACCTTCTTGGCGGCGGCGCGCCGGTCCCGCATGCCTGAGCGGATGGCGCTGGTGTCCGGGTTCCACTCCTCCTCGTGAAAGTACGAATCCGCGTCGCAGATCATGGTCACAAGGTCCTCGGGCGCCTTCTTGGCCGCGACCAGATCCAGCAGTGTGCGCATCGCGGGGCCGGCGGCGGCGATGGTGCGCAGGGGCGCGGCCATGTCGTTTACGCTCGAAGTACGCCAGCGGATACTCTCGATCTGCTCGACCAGATCTTGCCGGCGGCGCAGGCTTTCGCGCTTGGCCCGCAGGTCCGTGGACTGGCGGCGCAGGTCGCGGAACCCGCCGGCCAGGCTGACGGCCAGGATCAGCCCGGCGGCCACGCCGGCGCCGACCCAGTAGGGCTTCTGTTCGCGGAAGGTCAGTTCGTCGCGCACTTGTCGCGGCAGCAGGCTGATATGGGCCTCCGCCGGCTCCAGGCCGCAGAGCGCGAGACCGTCCGCCGTGGCGAAGGTCATCGGGTCGGTTTCGTCGGCCGCCGCTTGGCCGCGAGCGGCCGTCTCGACGTTCAGGTTCAGCTTGATGGCGAGATAATCGGCCAACCCCTTGAGCCGCCCGCCCCCGCCCGCCAGGACGATGCGGGCGACGTCCGCCTTGCCCGCGCCGAACACGCTGCCGTAAATGCCCAGGCAAGCTTCGATCTCGGAGATCCACAGGTCGGCGGCGGCGCGCAGGGGCGCCGCCAGCTCGTTGTCCGGCAGCAGAGAACCCTCGCGGATCTTGGTGTTTTCCGCCTGAGCGGGAGAGAGCTTCTTATCGCGGGCGAGGCGGTCGCTGAAAAGCTGTCCCCCGCTGCCGAAGGCGCGGGCGAAAAGCAGTCCCGCCGCCGGCGACCCGATCGCGAGGTCCGTGGACGAGTGCCCGACGCTCAGATACAGCGTGGCGCCTTCCGCCTCGCGGCCGGCCTTCAGGGCGCGGAACAGGGCGACGGGAGACGGCACGAGGTCCACGACCTCGATGGCGTACGACCGTGCGGTTTCCAGGATGCGGTCCAGGGCGGAGGTGCGGACCATGGCCAGCAGCAGGCGCTTCTCGTCCGGCGCGAGATCGATCCGCGTAAAGGCGTGCAGCATCTCCTCGGAGGCCATTTCCCTGAATCGGATGGCCTCCATATCCGCAGCCGCTTCGAGGCCGCGGGGGTCTCCCCGCGGGAGCAGAAACGGCTGGTAGATACACTGCGCGCCGGGAACGCTCATGACGCACGGGTCGCCGCCCACCTTGTGCTGTTCCAGCCAGGGCCGCACGACGGTGGTGGTGTCGGCCATGCCCTGCGGGAGCCGCAGTTGCTCCCGCCGCGTCACCACGGCGGCGGCGCCACGCAGCTCGGCCCACGCCACCTTGACGGCGTGGCGTCCGATGTCCAGTCCTATGGCTGTGCGGCGGGCTTTGATGGTGGCTCGTTAAGGGTTAGGGGTTAGTTGTTAGGGGTTAGTTGTTAGGGGTTAGGGGTTAGGCGTTAGGGGTTCGGCGTTAGGGTCACTCCAACACCCCCATCGCCGCCGGCATGTCCTCCGGCAAAATGGGGATCAGGTCCTCGCCACGCTCGGAGAGGATCGTGGCCGTGACGAAGATGAGGAGATTCTTTTCCTCGACGGTCTTGTTCTTGTACTTGAACAGGTTGCCGAGGATCGGAATGGAGGACAGAATCGGAATGCGCTCTTCGTCATCCGTCTCCGAAGAGGTGATAAGACCGCCCATGACGACGGTCTCGCCGGATTGAACGATCACTTCGGTCTCGATGCTGCTGACGCGGAAGATCGGGAGCTTGATGGTGGACAGCCCCGTGTCGTTGGTGGCCGTGTTGTCATCGTTGTCGTTGCTATTCCCCGAGTTATCGTTGCCAGAAACGCTCCAGTACTCCCAGCGGACGAAGTCCTTGATCTCCGGGGTCATGTACAGCGTGATCGAGCGCAGGTCAGCGCCCACGCTGGGTGTGACCGAGAGCTGAATTCCAAGCTCCTCCTGTTGCGGGGTGCCGGTCGGTACCTGGCGCGAGACGTAGATGGCGCGTCCGTCGTCTGAAGTTTCCGACAGAATCTCTTCAGAGGTGTATTGGTCGAAGTAGTAAAAATCCTCTCCCACCCGGATCGTGGCCGGCCGATTGTTGACGGTTGTGACTTTCGGGACGGAGAGAGTGCGCGACCGTCCGGACGTCTCGAGGGCGTGGATGACTGCTTCGAACATGGGGTCGGTGAGGACGCCGCTGTAGGTGAGGTTCAAGCCCGTGGCGTCGCGTGCGAACGGGGTGAACTCGACGCTTCCGCCGGAGGCGATCTCGGTCGAGTTGGCGCTGACGACGCTGCCGTTACGGAGCACATTCTGCTTGGTGACGCTGACGGCGCTGTTGAGCACCCAGTCGACGCCCAGTTCTCGCAGGTCTGTGATGCCGGAACTGACGAACCGCGCCTCGATCAGCACCTGCGGCGGACTGATGTCCAGGGCTTCGATCAGTTCCTCGATGCGGAAGAGATTGTCGCGCGTGTTGCGGACGATCAGCACGTGGGCCTTGTCATTGAAGAACATGTCGGCGCCTTCTTCGGTCGGCACGAAGCGCTCGATGGCCTCGAGGATCCCGATGCTGTCCACGCCGCCCTGGAGTTCTGTGCTCGAGAGGCCCTTGCGAAGGCGATACATCCGGGTTTCCATGGGAATGCGCGGCCCCTGGCTTTCCTTGGGCGTGACCCAGATCATGTTGCGCCCGACCGAGAAGACGACGCCCATGTTGCGGGAGACGTAATCCAGAATCTCCCGCAACGGCACGTTCTCCGCGTGGATGCTCATCGTCCGATCTTCCTCGACCTGGTCCGCGATGATGTTGATATTCTCGTCGGCGCCGATGGCCATGATGAATCCGCTGAGGTTGACGCCGTCAAGATGCACCGTGACGAGTTTCTGCAGCGCGCGTTCCATGTCCGTCGGTTCGGTGCGCAGGGGGGCCGTCTCGCCCTGCACGCCGCGGCGCAGACCGTAGGTGGCCGGCAAGAGTTTGCGGGCGTTCAAGTCCGCGTGCATGGCGATGTCGGTGGTCTCCTGGCGGAGGCGCGCCGCCATGGCGCGCTGTTCCCAGAGCGCCTGGGAGATATCGCGTTGCAGCTCGTCGAGGCCGGGGTGTTCGGGGTTGGCGTGGCCCACGTCGATGCAGGCGAGCATGGCCTTATTGTACTGTCCGCGGTCGAAGAGTGCCCGCGCCTCGGCGATCTTCGCGTCCTGCGCCTTGGGCGAGGCCAGCATCGGGCCGGTCGTGCGGCATCCCGCCACAACAATCGCCGCCAGCGCGGCAATCAGAACCGGCACAAGGAACTTCAGTGCTCTGGTCATAGAGTGTCCCTGCTTCGTTGTCGTTGACTCACTTTTCCAATCCCGACACGGAATGCCCGGAAGCCGGCCGTCACGGCACGATCGGGAATTCCCACTGTGTTCCGCACCTGAACACGTTGCCTGCGTAGGCGGCATTGATGGTGATGGGCTGAAAGACCAGGATGTCGTCGTCCGTGTCCCGCACCTGGAACTCGGCCTCCAGGTAGTGATGGAAGCAGCGAATGATGGGGAACGACGATTCGTCGTAGGGTCGGTGGGAGTTTCCATCGTCGCCGTTCAGCAGTTGGTATGTCTTGACTTCGCCCCACGACGCCGTGCCATCCCCGTTGCGGTCGACCGCTGCCGCGTCGACGCCCAGCCATCCCTCCCAGCCCACCCAACCGCAGGACGCGGCGCAGAACTCGTACAAGTAGCTGCATCCGCGAATGCCGTTACGCCCCACGTTGTCGTCGGTCTCCGGGAACTGCTCGCCGATTTCGGTCACCCCATCGGGCTTGCCGCCGTGAGCGCCCAGGGATTTGTCGGAGGTGCAGATGTAGAGGTTCGTCTGCTGGACATAATTCGGGTAGAGGGATGACAACCAGGCGGGGTTGTCCCCTTTGTGGTCGTCGCGGAACATGACCAGCGACATGCTGAACTGGCGGATGTTGTTCTCGCAGCGCGTCTGGCGCGCCCGCTCGCGAGCCTTGGTGACGGCGGGCAGCAGCAGGGCCGCAAGGATCGCGATGATCGCCACGACGACGAGCAGCTCGATCAGCGTGAATGCCGTCTTACGATTCAATCTCTTCACGGTGGAATCCTAGCCCAATGCGCGGCAAACGGCAATAGCGTTGCGGCAATAGGTTTGAGGTGGTTGCCAGAGCCTCTACAGTCTGACCCCGACTGCCCACTGACCAAGAAGAAGGGTGCCCTGCGTGGTCTACGGCGTCACGACTTCCCAAGTCGATATCGCCGACACGAGCAACTCACCCTCGCCGGCGCATGATTCAATCCGACGACGGAGTCCAGACTTCAGGTCCGCCATCCCTTCCATCAACCACACCCAGATGTGCGTGTCCAGCACCAGTCTTGGCCCGTGCTCAGGCATCGGCATGCCACACCTCCCCGGTAGACGCTACGATGTCTCCCTCGATGCGTGCCCGGCCTTTCAGGAAACCGAATAACGGGACCGGCGACTCATCGACAGGCACCAGTTTCGCCAGGGGTTTTCCCCGTTTCGTGATCACGAAACTCGCATGCTTCTCCTTCACCTCATCGATGAGCTTCAGACAGTGCGTCTTGAACTCTCCAGCAGCAATGGCCATGACAACACCTCCTATCTATCTATGGTTATATCACCATGGTCATATGCATGCAATCCTGTAATGCAATGCGTTTGGGATACTCTCCACTCGTCATCCGTTCTCGTCGCCGCTATCGTCCGCCGATTTCCCTCTTTCATTCGTTTCCTGAAATGGCATGGTTCCTGCGTTGCAATAGAACTTCAACTCGAACCGTTGTAACATGGATGTCAATCGTCTGAACTACCGCCGAACAGGGCGGCGGTCAGGTTTCCTTCACATACCGCGGTATACAGGCGCGATGCACTTCTGTATAGTCACGCACGCAATGAAGCGAAGCGCAAAGCGCAACTTGGCCCTCTGGTTAGGCTTTCTGGCGATCGCGGGACGGCGAGGAGACGCCGTGGCGCAGGGCGCGTGGCGCCTCGATGACCAGCCGTACCGGGCTGTTTTCTACGTGCCGCCCGAGGCGGGGATGCATGTGTTGGTGCGCGTGCAGTCCGGGGATGGAGACGAACCGGCTTCGGCCTTCTCGGTCATGGACGCGGAGGGCAAGACGCTTCCGTTCCGGGTGGTGGGAAGCGAGGCCCGCGCCGTGGTGATGCTGGTGGGGGTGGGGCCCGATCCCGGCAAGGAGTACAGCATATACTTCGGCGCCGCCAAATCGGCGCCGCCGCCTGATCCCTCGCTCGCCGATCCCGTGCCCGTGCGTGTCGCGATCTACCCTTCGCATGCCAAGGGGATCCCCAACACGTGGGAGAAGATGATGCACATGGTCGGTGTGGCGGGGGCGCCCTCCGGGGTCTTCCGTCAGCACGCCTTCGGTCCCGTGCTGCAGCCGGACGGTCGCAGCTCGCAGTGGGAATCGCCCATTGTCCGGCTTTCGACCTTCGTGTTCTGTCCCGCCGCGGGGCCCTACCGTTGGGCGCTGGATTGTCCCGACACGGGATACCTGTTCGTCGACGGAGAGCTGGCGGCGTCGCGCCTTGGCGAGCGGCCGAGGACGGGGCTGGAGTCAGGGCCGGCCATGTTCCTCGAACAGGGCGTGCATTCGGTGGAGGTCTTTCAGAAGAGCAGCGCGCCTCCCGCGATCCGGATCGGTTGGCAGACGCCCGCGACCTCCGCGGTTGAGCCGTTGCCGCAAACGGCCGTGCTGGGATCGGCCATGGCTGAAACCGTCCGGGTCGAGTGCAAGGCGGACCCGATCCATCCCGGCTTCGAGTACGCCTTGGGGCGCGCCTACGTGTTCCGCGGGCGGCCTGAAGTGTTTGTTCCCGTCAAGTTCAGGGACACCAGCGTGGTGTCCGGCGGGCAATCCGTCAAGGCGCGCTGGGAGTTCGGGGACGGCGCACGGCAGGATGAAGGCAAGCAAGCCGAGTATGTGTTCAAGCGCCAGGCGGCGTTCAAGGCGGCGCTCGTGCTGACGGATGCAACGGGGCGGGAGTATCGGTGCGAGCGAACGGTGGACTGCCGCATGCTGCTTCCCTTGCCGGTCGCCGTGACGGCCCAGTTGATCGGTTTGCCCGCGGTGTGTTTCGCCGAAGACCGGATCGAACCCGTCATCGCGGTCGCCAGCGGCGGCGCGCCGTGGCTGCAACTGGACATCGCGTGGACCGTGTTGCGCGCGGACGGGGAGTCTTTGTCCAGCACGCAGCGCGTGGCGGCCGCGAGGCAGCCGCTGAACTTTCCGATCGGGTTGCT
>JAQBFL010000303.1:0-2922 GCA_032123415.1 bacterium
TCTGTAACAGCGAATGGCAGCACGAAAAGAGCCCACATAGGCTCCGATGCTTCCCCAACTGCTATCGACTTAAGAAAATCTGGAATGAACTCAAAGGCATGTGCCCTAGCTCCCGGATAGACAGCAGGATACGCTGGGGGTTGTCTGTGCGTATCGGTACGCATCTGAATGCTTGCACATCCAGACGATAAGACAATCGCGACCACTGCAGCCATTCGAAATATGGTCTTCATGTCATGTTCTCCACATCAGAAGGAATAGCGTTTTATCCGTGGATGCTGCGAGAGTAGAGCTTTGGCGGACGGGAGGCAAGATGGAACGAGCAGCGTTCGGGATAAAATGCGGTTGGACGGAGCCGGGGTGGCTATGGGGTAAAACGAGGCGGTTTCGCGAGGCGGGGGGGGACGCGGTCAGGGGGGAAAGCGGCACGGCGCCGGGGGTCGGCCGCAAAACCGGGCGGATCGAGGGTGCGGGAAGAGGGGCGAAGACGGCCGGAGCGTGCACGTTGGCGGCCGATTGTCAGGCGCCGGGCAGACCGGGGACGTCCCGCGAGGTGCGGGGGTTCGCGATGTTCGATTGGGGTTGAACGAGGGTCGCTCACGGAGACTGTCCTCCGGAGGGTAGGATCTCCCGATCGGTTTTGCAGAGGTGGCCTCGGCCGCAGTGGGGACACAGGGTGATGTCGCGGCCCGTTTCGCGAAGCACGCGCTCGGCGACGGACTCCTTTTCTCGCGGGGGGGGTGGCTCGACGTGCAGGGCGGTGCGGATGGCGGCGAGGATGGCGCTGCGTTTCCGGGCTGCCATCCAGCCAAAGTAGCGGATCTTGTGGAAGCCGTCCGGGAGAATATGCCCGATGAAACGGCGGATGAAGACCTCGACGGGGATCGCATCGAACTTCTCGATGTTGTTCTGGGAGCGGTCGAGCCAGGAGTAGGTGACCTCGCCGCCGTGGAGGGCCTTGATGCGGTAGTCGCCGATGGCGACCTTGTGGGTATACCGGGCGACGTAGTCGAGGGCCTGGGTGGGATCGGGCGGCGTCGGCTTGGGGAAGACGATCCACCGTTCGCCGGCCAGCGCGGCGAGGAGGGCCTCCCACGTTGCGTCCACGGCGAGGGCCTCGGCAGGACCGGTATACACGAGTTTGCCGCGCTTGCGCAGCGAGCGCAGGCGCCGGATGAAGCGGTTGCGGAAGGCGTCGGCCAGGGCGTTCTTGTCGAAGAGCCACTGGCCACGACACGGCACCCACTGGGCTTTCCCGGCACGCCACACGCCGCCGGGCACGATGCAGTGCACGTGAAAATGGAGCTTCAGACGCTGGGTCCACGTGTGCAGGATCGCCAGGAACCCCAGTTGCCCCTCGAGCCGCCACTGCGGGTCCTGCGCAAAGCGCTGCAGAACCCAGTTGACCGTGGTGAACAGTTCGCCCAGCAACACCGCGCGGTTGGCGTCGATCAAGGGGTTGAGGCGGTGCGCCAGCGTGAACACGACATGGAAGTACTGCACGGGCAGCACCTCGTCGAGGCGCTGCTCCAGCCACGCAACCTTGGCACTCGTTTGACAGGTGGGACAATGCCGGGTCTGGCAGGAGTTGTACACCGGCACCTCGCGGCCGCATTCATCGCACTCGTAGACGTGCCCACCCAGGGCACGGGTGCGACACTGCAGAATGTGTCGCACCGCCTCCACGACATGCGGTGGCAGGGCCACCGTGCGGTTGTATCGCTCCCACCCGGACCGGATCACGTCCGCCACCCGCAGGGCGGCGGACATGGTTATGCCTTCTTGAAGAGACGATCCGCCGGGCTGGTGATCGTGTACACCGCGCCCGGGGTCATATGCAAATAGCCTGCCGTGGTGGACATCGCAGTGTGCCCCATCCAGCGCTGCAGCGCGTAGAGATCCTGCCCGTCATCGAGGGCATGGCTGGCAAAGCAATGCCGCAGTACGTGAATGCCGCCGACGCGCCGGACTCCGCTTCGCTTCACCGCCTGGTAGTAGATCTGCTGGGCCGTGCCGACCGACATCGGCAGGGCCTTGTTCTCCCCGTAGAAGAAGTACGACGTCGGCCGGTTCGCCCGCCAGTGCGCCTCCAGCAGCGCCAGGGTGTGCCCGGCCAGGATCGTGTAGCGATCCTTGTGCCCCTTGCCCTGCTCGACCCTCAGCGCCATCCGATCCCGGTCCACGTGCACGGGCATCACGCGCACGAGCTCGCTGACGCGTAACCCGGACCCGTACGCCAGGCTCAGTAAGGCCCGGTGCTTCACGTTCGGCGGCGCCTCGATCAGGCGCATGACTTCCTCTCTCGACAGAATCCCGGGTCGCGTTCGGCTGCGGCCCCGCGGCGGAATCGAGAACTGCCGGGGCGTACGCCGGAGTACCTGTTCGTACAGAAACCGGTAGGCGCTGAAATAGACGTTCACCGTCGCCCACGCCAGGTTCCGCGTGCGGATGATCTCATCCAAAAAGAGTTGAACTTCCTGACAACTGAGCCGCTCCAAGGGGCGCTTATAGAAGCGCCACAGCTCCTCCATCGCGTGAAGGTAACTCTCGTGCGTCCGTGGCGAGAACCCCCTCAACCGCATCGCCATCTCAACCGACTCGCGTAACCGGGCCATAACCGACTCCTCCGCTTCGGTCTGCCGTCTTCATTGACGACAGCCGTGGGAGAGTCAGTAGCGATATCCGCAGGCCCCGGCAACCGTTCCCCTTCATTCATGCCGAAGCCATAGCATGCCGGTTGAATATCCGTCGGCTCAGGGAAACAATCTTAAGAAGATCCTCAATCCGCGAAGCGGTTCCGTTCAACAAGTTTTTGGAGGATATTTCCGCTAACGCGCAAAATCCTCAAAATAGACGTTGTGTGAAGGAGACTAGAATGAACTTGAGAATAGGTTTTACAGTTGCCTCTCTTCTGATGTTAAC
>JAQBFL010000304.1:0-16579 GCA_032123415.1 bacterium
TGAGTGAGTTCATCCCAAACCAGCAACTCCGAGCTCTGAGGAACGGATTGACTCAGAGTCGTGTTGGTCCACACAACATCAGTGGGGTAGGCATATCCGATTGCATCTACCCCTGAAATGCCAGAAACCGTTGTCGTTTCCGCATTGTTAAAGGAAGCCGGAACTTCGCCCATAAGCGATACGTAGTTCGTCTCTGTTGTGCTGGCATTCCGAAGCCAAAATCCGTCGCCTCGATGAATAACGTCTGTGCCACTCCATCCGAACTTGGTGCGTGAAGCAGCAATAAACGTCTTGCCTACCCTGTCCCAGATAAATGCCTCGCTGCCCTGCGGAAGTTGTGCTCCCACAAGATCCTGCAGAGTGGAGTTGCCAAACGACTCAAAAGGAAGCACGAGCAGTGCATACTGCCCCGGCCCGATGGCGATCTTGTTGAATCCCACCACGTTCACACTTGTCACATCTTCCGCCATGGCGCCTGTGACGAGGAGCCCAGCCACCAACATCATTCCTGCCTTTTTCATCTTTCGTCTCCCTCTGCTGTATCGGTTGTTCAACTACGCGACTTGTTCTACAGCTCTTTCTTCACCATCTTCTGCGACGAGTATCGGGCATTCGCCCTCAAACGTCAACAAGAAATTTCGACTTTTTTTGTTGCCCGTCTGCCAGCCCTCCTTTTCTTTATCTTCGCCCGTTATCGTACCCGGCGAAACGAGCTTCGTCAAATACTTTTTTTCGGTCATTCCGGCGGCAAGACACCTTCCTGCACGAGCTGCTGGTCCTGGTCTTCGGTGAGCGGGATCGGCAGCGCCGGCATGCCCTGGCGGATGAGATCCAGGTTGTAGTCCTGGAGATGCTTCTCGAGCGCCTCGCCCTGCAACGGGCTGTTGCGGATGGCCTCGTTGCGCTGGGCCAGCGCTTCGCGCCGATCCCGCAGACGCGCGAGATACGAGCCGTCCGGCGGCGCGACCGTCCGCGGCCGCGTCAGCACCCGGCCCCGCGAGGTGACGGACATCGCGACCGGCGCGGCGGCGATCTGCACTTCACCCGAAGCATCGGTGGCGCGGCCGTCCATGTAGATCCAGTACTCTTCGCCGTCCTTGCGCAGCAGCGCCTTCTCCTCGATGAAGTCCGCCTCGGCCACCTCGATGCCATCGACGCTCTCGCCGACGTACATCAGGTAGGACCGCTCGGGCTTCTGCGAGATGTCGATGAACCCGACCTTGACGCCGCCGTTGCTTTCCTTGAGAGCGCACAGCCGCAGGGTGCGCACGAAGGACTGCGAGGCGGGCTTCGGCGGCGGCCTGGGCGGCTCCGCGGACTGCGCGGGCTCGGGCGGCGGAGTTCCGAAGGGCATGCGGCTGAGAATGACTTCGTAGCGCGAGAAGTCGCGCGTCACCGCGGCGTCGGCCGTGACGAACAAAGACGCCATGAGCGCCGCCAGGCAAGACACGGCCGTCATGCGGCGCCGAGGCGAGTACAGACTGGGGTGCGTGACGTTCATAATGCCTGTCTCCGACTACGTACATTACAGCATACGAGCGGGGCGGCGGGCAAGGGAAAAAGCGGAAAAAAGAGGCTCTTGCACAACCTCCCTTTCATGCGGTCGGGACGGAGCGGCTCGACTGAGCTCGCCGAAGTCCCGACCCTCCAGAAAACGGCCTATTCTCCCCATTATAGGGGCGACCTCTGTGTCGTCCGCAGGGGTTTTGAATGGGCCACCCGCAAGTCCGCGCGGCTCGCCCGGTTCGCTCGCGTCCATCCCTCTTCACCGCCACTGAGGGGCGGCCGCCTCGTCGCCGTCGCGAGGGCCTCGACCGCGTCCCCCCTCGCGTCCGGGACCGATCCCCATCTCCTCCATGCGACGCCGGAAGGCTTCGCGCGCGGCATGGCGTTCCGGCTCGGACAACTGTCCGTCGCCATCGGCATCGAACTGCATGGCACGCGAGCGCATGGCGTCCATCGCCACGCTGACCGCCCCCATCGGCGACGCCGCGCGGCCCAGGTCGGCCACCTGCTCCGCGGTGAGGGTCTTGAGCAGCAGCTCAGCCGTCATCTTCTGCCGGATCACGAGCTTCTGCCCTTCCGTCAGGTTCAGGTCGGCCGCGATGCGCGGATCCGTCAGCACGGTCGTCACCGTCTCCGCCAGCCGCTGCACCTCCAGCGCCAGCCGCACCTTCTGCGCGTCCAACCCGGCGGCGATCACCGCCACCTGGGCCTCCGTCAGGCCCAATTCTCCGGCCACCGCGGCGTTGGTCGCCACCGCGGCGACGGCCTTGCCGGTGGTCTCGGCCTGAAACGCCGGTCCCCGCCCCATGCCGCGCCCGCCCTGTGGACGATTCTCGGCGGGCGGCGGTTCGGGCGGCGGTTCCTGCTGGGCCCACGCCGTCGCCGCCACGCCTGCCGCCAAACACACCGCCATCGCCATCCGGTTCCTTCTCATGGCCATGCACGCTCCCTTCCATCTCGCCACGGCGCTGCTCCTGCCGCGCCGGCTTCCTTAACCCCGGCGGACGACCTCGCAGCCGACGAAGATGTAACGCAACGGATCGGCGGCTTATTGCAGGCTTGCTTTCGACCTCACGACGCTGCTATCAATAGAGATCGGGAGAGATTGTTTTGAAAGACGACACGGGCGGAGTCCCGCCGCGCGGGCGGCGGCGTGAGGCATTCGGAGAGGCATCGGCACATGAAAGAGTTCTTCCCTTCGATCAAGCGGGTATCCTATGAGGGGCCCGAATCAAACAACCCGCTGGCGTTCAAGCATTACGATTCCGCCGCCCTGGTGATGGGCAAGAGCATGGCCGATCACCTGCGCTTCGCGGTGGCCTACTGGCACACCTTCAAGGGAACCGGCTCCGACCCCTTCGGCCCCGGCACGATGCTGCGGGAGTGGGCCGAGCCGGCCGACCCCATGGCCGCGGCCGAGGCCACCCTGCGCGCCGCCTTCGAGTTCTTCACGAAGCTGGGCGTCGATTTCTGGTGCTTCCACGATCGCGATATCGCGCCGGAAGCCGACACCTTGGCGGAGACCAACCGGCGTCTCGACCACATCGTGGACCTGGCGGAACGGTTGCAGAGCGACACGGGCGTCCGGCTGCTGTGGGGCACCACCAATGCGTTCTCGAATCGCCGCTTCATGTGCGGCGCGTCCACGAATCCTTCTCCGGAGGTTTTCGCCTATGCCGCGGCGCAGGTCAAGAAGGCCATGGAAGTCACCCAGCGGCTGGGCGGGGAGGGCTACGTCTTCTGGGGAGGCCGCGAGGGATACCAAACGCTGCTCAATACGGACATGAGGCGTGAACTGGACCACCTGGCGCGCTTCCTGCACATGGCCGCGGACTACAAGAAGAAGATAGGGTTCAACGGGCAGCTTCTCATCGAGCCCAAGCCCAAGGAGCCCACCAAGCACCAGTACGACTTCGACTCCGCGACCGTCCACGGATTCCTGCTGCGCAACGGACTCGAAAACGACTTCAAGCTCAACGTCGAGGCCAACCACGCCACGCTGGCGGCCCACACCTTCCACCACGAACTGGCATTCTGCGCCGCCAACGGCGTGCTGGGCTCCGTGGATGCGAACCGCGGCGATCTGCTCCTCGGATGGGACACGGACCAGTTTCCGACCGATGTGGCGGAAGCAACCCTGGCCATGTACATCATTCTGCAGGCCGGGGGATTCACCACGGGCGGGCTGAACTTCGACGCCAAGGTCCGCCGCGAGTCCATCGACGTCGAAGACCTTTTTCACGCGCACATCGGCGCGATGGATGCGTTTGCGCGCGGGCTGAAGAACGCGGCCCGCATGATCGAGGACGGCCGTTTCGCGGCGCTGCTGGCCGAGCGCTACGCGGGGTGGAACGGCAGCCTCGGTCGGTCGATCGAGACGGGCGCCGTCGGCTTCGCCGAGTTGGAGGCGCACGTGCTGGAGCACGGCGAACCGGTTCCACGAAGCGGCCGCCAGGAGTTTTTCGAGAACCTGCTAAACCTGTATGTCTAGGCGCCGCGCCCGGCGCGTGCGTCGTCGGGCGCGAAACAGCCAAAGGAGCACAGCCATGCCAACACTGACGGTGACAACCGGAGATCGCGCGGGGGAACAAGTCGAGCTTTCGAGCGACCGGTTCACGATCGGCCGCGCCGCGGACAGTGATCTGGCCCTGGATGCCACCTCGGTCTCAACCGCGCACTGCGCGCTGGTTCAGCGCCATGACCGGTGGTCCGTCCAGGATCTGGACAGCACGAACGGCACCCTGCTGAACGGGACGAACGTCCGGGAAGCCCGGCTCCGTTCCGGCGACCGCATCAGCATCGGCGGCATCGAGCTGCTATACGAAGACGTGGGCGCCGCGGACGTCACCGCGATACTGCCGGCGTTCGAGACCCGCCGCCCGCGCAGGGGCCGGACGATCGCCCTGAATGTCGCCATCGCGCTCGCGACGCTGGGCGCGGCGGTCTGGTTTGTCTGGAGGCTGGTGGGCGGGGGCTGAGCGAGTCGCCGACTACGTGTTCCTAATGTGCGCTGCTCCGCTGCGCTCATCCCGGATTCACGGCATTCCATTGTTCCGTCATTCCAATTCCGCGACGGGACAGACACGGCGACGGAACAGGCTAGGCGAGCAGCCGCGACAGCACCTCTTCGAGGCTGTCGATCGACTGCTTGCTCGAGAAGCGCTGCTCCACCGAGTGGCGCGCGCGCGCGCCGATGCGCCGCCGCAGCTCCGCGTCGTCCAGGAGCACCCCCACGGCCGCGGACATCGTGCGCGGCGTATCGGCCAAGATGAGGTTCGTTCCCGTTTCGGCCGGTATGCAGTCCGCCCCGCTGCTGGTCGACACAACGGGTACGCCCGTCGACATGGCGCGCAGCACGCTGGCCTGGAAACCCGCCGGCACGCGCGCGGCGGACACGAAGACGCGTGCGCGCGACAGGGCGCTCTCCAGATCGTCGGTGCCGTCCGCAAGATCGATCCGCGGGAAGCGCCGCTGCATCGCCCGCACGTCGCGCGGCAGATTGAGGCCGGCGATGCACAACCGCAGTCCGGGACGGGGCTCCGCCAGCGCGGGCCAAACCCGGCGGGCGAACCACATCGCCGCATCCCGGTCAATGCGCTCGGTCCCGACGGCCAGGAGCACACGCTCCTCGGACAGCGCCGTGTCGAAGCGCGGGGTGTGAGCGAGGTCGACACCGAACGGCGCCACCGCGATGTTCAGATCCGGCTCCCGCCGCAACAGTTCCAGACGCGCCCCGAAGGTCAGCGTCAGGACCAGGTCCGCGAACCGGTACATGGACCGCTCGTAGCGGTCGATCCGGCGGAACCGCCACCACTCGTGGAAGTGCCGCAGGGTCCACCCGCTGATCTCCGCCGTCCGGCCGTGCAGGGACGTCAGCATGCCGTGGCTGGAGATCACGCGCCGGACCGCGGGCAGGTGCGGGTTGCGGTACAGGTACTGGCCCATCGGGGAGGACTCGGCGATCACGACGTCATAGCGCGAGTGCGCCACCAGCCGGCCGACCAGTTTGCGCATGTCGAGGGCGTACATGCGCCCGAATTCGGCGCTTCGTGACGGGCAGACCAGCCCCTCGAGCCGGTGCAGAATCCTGTCGGCCCGCTTGGGCGCGGGAAGAATCTGCATCTCGAAGACGACGCTTTCGAGATCCTGGGCGATCGGCTCCCTCCGGCTGGGCATGAAGGCGGCCAGGCCGATGGTGTGCCCGCGCTCAGCCAGCATCCGTATGCGGTTGTAGGCCACCACGGACGGCCCAGAGCCGTGCGGTTGCGGAGGACTTGCGCAGAGAAAAAGAATTTTCATGCCATCCGTGCGTGCCGGACGCGCCCGCGTCCGCGCCCCTGTTACACCATCAAAGCTTCCACCTCGCTACGCGCCGCGGGACGAACGCTGAGGCACCGGTTGTCTCGGGCGGACCGGATGCTGATTTCCACCTCCGCGTCCTCCGCCACGTCACTATAGCGCGCGCAGATCGCCGCCGCCATCCGAATCTCGCCATCGCCCGCCGTCAGGGGCGCCAGCACCGTCGGCCCCGGGACCGTTTCGGGCTTCAGCAGCAGGTCGTACAGATCCGCCATCCCTTCGATCGCCGCGTTGTCCGCTTCATGGCGGCCCACGACGATCTTGACCGATGGCGTGAGCCGGAAGTGGCGGCCGACACTCAGCAACCGGAGGGACGGAACGCCGCGCAGCCCCTCGTGCTCCTTGAGGTCGCGCAGCCGTCGGCAGAAATTGGGTTCGGTCAGCTTGCAGCCGCCGGCCGGCGTCGGAAAATCCTTCAGGCCGTAATGGCGCGCCAGGTCGAACTGCCTGCGGCGTCCGCGCCCCTCGATGTCGAGCAGGCGGTCGCGATCCACCCACCCCGCCCTCTCGGGGAACGTGGGCGGCAACAACCGCGCGCTGAGCGGCCGCAGCAGCATGTCCGCGTAGCCGCTGTCTCGCGCCACCATGTCCAGACCATGACGCCGCTGAGACATCGGCCGCTGCCCCAGGACCTCCCCCGTGAAGACGAAATCCAGCCCCAGGTCCTCGCTCAGCCGCCGCGCACGCGCGATCATCCGCGCGTGACAGTCCAGGCAGGGGTTCATGCACGAGCCGAACCCATGCGTCGGATGCTCAAGCAGTTCGACGATGTCCCGCGAAAAATCGATGACGTGCAGGAAGACTCCCAGCGCCGCCGCCGCGCGCCGCGCCCATTCCGCATCGTAGAACGGGCTCTCGCAAAAGGCGGCCTCCACGACAATGCCCTGCTCGCGCAACACGCAAACGGCAAGCTGGCTGTCCAGTCCCCCCGAGATCAAACCCAGTGCCTGTATGGTTCGCTTCTGTCCCATGCTTCTTCCCGTGTGAGCCCAACCTTAACGATTGTCATCCCCGACAACAACATCAAATCGACACGCCGGACCCCTTTAAGGTTACAATCCGCGCCATCAGCAGCGCCGCCGGGCGCGACTCGGACGCGCGTCAGCGCCGGAGGATCGACGCCATGACCGATTGCAGAGAACCTGATCCTGACGGCCGCGACGTCCGAGCCGCGCTACCTCGTGCTGGCGCTCGCACGAAAGGTGGTTTGGATCCTTCAACAGGACACCTGCGCCTCACACGCTGCGCCGCTTCGCGACGTGCCTCGGCCCGAGCCGGCTTTCTGGAGGGCAGCCTGCCTGCCTACGGCAGGAAGCTGTGCTGAGCCGCAGCCACTGGGTTGGAACACAAAACAGCAGGTCCGTCCCGAATGGCGATGCTCAGCTCGGCCCGGCGGCGGACACTTCCAAGCCCTGGTCGTCGATGATGACGTTGCAGCTCACCGGGCAGTTCGCGGGGTTGCGCACCCTGTCAAGATAGACGGACATGCTGGATGCGCAGTTGACGCTGTTGTGCGCCAGAATCAACGCCCCCGACGCCAGCCGCGGCCGGGCGCTGAGCAGAATGTCGAGGTAGATGGCCTTCCCGCGCCCACCCGCGCCGTCGGCATCCAGGTAGAGCAGGTCGATGGGCCGATCGATGTTCGCCACGAAGGGTATGCCGTCGCCCGCCACAATCCGGGCCGTCCCCGTCGGATCCACACGGCGGACGTTGCGCGCGGCCCGCTCGGCCTCCGCCGGATTGATCTCGACGCCGGCCAGAAGCGACGCATCGTAGACCGCGCCCGGCCCGACGGCCGCGCCGGCGTTGGCCAGGAACGTGTAGCCGCAGAACACGCCGACGGCAACCATGACGTCGGGTCGGCGAATGGCGTTGATGGCGTACAGCAGCCGCTGCATCCGCGGGCTGATGGCGGTCCAGGGAATCTCGAGCTCCGCCTCATGCAGCGCGGCGCGGTGCGCCTCGAACCGGGCCAGGTCGTAGCGGATATGGGGCAGCATGCCGCCCTGGACCAGCGCCGCCAGCGCAGCGTCCACAACCGCCTCTTCCCGTTCCGCGGGTTCGTGAACTTCCTGGCGACGCTTGTAATCGAAGCGGTACGTGTCCGCGTCGTCGCTGCGGTGTGTCAAAGGCATGGCCGAGTTACCATTGGTCATAAGCTGCGACACCAGAGGCGCCCACGGCTCCGACGGCGTCATCGCTGAGCACCTTGCCCGCGGCATCGATGATCACCAGGCACGGAATGCCGCTGACTTTGAACTTCGCCTTGAGCGCCTGCCTCTGTTCGTTGTCGTAGGGTACGGCCGGCCATGGCATCTTCGCCTCTTTCATGTAGCCTTCCATGTCGGCTTCGGTCCGGTCGGCACTGACGAAGACGACCTCGAACGGCTTGCCCTGCTTCTGGAGGGCATTGCGCGTCTCGACCAGTTTCGGCGTGAACGCGCGGCACGGCGGACACCAGTGGGCCGAGAAGTAGATGCCGATCTTCTGTTTGCCGCCCAACGTCGCCGTCTCGACGCGCCGCCGGCTGCCGTCCGTGAGCTTCTCGCCGAAGAGCGCGAGGATTTCCGGGGTGGCCGGCGTAGCGGACGACGCCTCGGCTTTGTCCTTGAGCCACGACGGGGTCTTGCGCTCCGGCGCCTCCGGCGCCTGGGAACCTGCCAACTCCTGGGCCACGGCCTTATCCTCTTCGGACAACCGATCCAAGCTGATCTTCAGCACAGCCCCATCGCCGGTCTTCAGATGAACGGCCCCCTGCTTCAGCGCCACGAATTCGGCCTGGATCTCCTCGCCGGAGACGCTGCGCCACGCCCGTGCGCCGGCGTTCTCCACATCCCCCTCCGCCGCAAAAGCCGATTGCATGACAGCCATCAGAAGACAGACACCAACCTGCACCGCGAGTCCACGTTTCACACGAACCTCCTTCTTACTCCTTCAACCAGACAGTGCGGGAGAGCATGACAGAGGAGGGGAGATGGTGTCGAGAGTAAAAGCGTGGCCAGCAATTCCTATTCAGGCCTCAAAGCGGGGAATCGGGTGACGAGAACGGCGACGAGAACGGATAACGAGTGATTGACGCGGGACACCTGAACGGGTATTCGTATCGCATGAGCAAGGAACTTGAAGAGGGGCGCGAGCTGCGGCTCGATTTCGACAAGATCGCCAACGTGGCCGCGGGTAGCCCGGGTATGATCCCCGTGGCCATCCAGAACGCGGACACGGGCGAGGTGATTCTCGTGGCCTACACGAACGAGCTCGCCTTTCGCGAGTCCATGCGACGGCGCACGCTGGTCCTCTGGAGCTCGTCACGGCGGGAATTGTGGGAGAAGGGCAAGACCTCCGGCGAGACGTTCGACCTCGTCGAAGCCTTCGTCAACTGCGAACAGAACGCGCTGCTGTACCGCGTACGGCCGCGGCGCGGCGCGATCTGCCACACGCGCAATCGCGCGGGCGAACCACGCAACTGCTTCTACCGGCGCATCCGTTTTGATACGATGACTCTCGAGAACGTGAATCCTTGACGCCTATGACGAACCCCCTCCTGATCCCTTGCCGCCATCCGCGGTTCGACGAGATCCGCGCCGAGCATGCCGTCCCCGCCCTGGAGGCGATTCTCGCCCGCGCCGGCGAGGAGGTGACCGCGCTCGAAGCATCCCTGCAGCCGACGTGGGAAGGTCTGATGGCTCCTCTGTACCGCATTCACGAGCCCCTCGATTTTGCCTGGAGCCTCGTACACCACTACCTCGCGGTGCTCAACAGCCCCGCCTGGCGCGAGGCCGAGGAGAAGCTGCAGCCCCAGGTCGTGGCCTATTCCCTGCGGGTAAGCCAGAGCCGGACGCTGTACGACGGCCTGTGCGCCCTGCGCGATTCGCCGGCTTGGGATGCGCTGAGCGGCCCGCGCCGCCGCATCCTCGAATCGGCCATCCGTTCGGCGCGTCTCGGCGGCGTGGGACTGCCGCCCGCGCAGCGCGAAGAATTCGCCGCGATCCACCGGGAACTGGCGCAGGCGGGCACACGTTTTCAGAACAACCTGCTCGACGCGACCAAGGCATTCGCGCTCGAACTGACCGCACCGGAGGACATCGAGGGGCTGCCGTCGTCGCTGCTGGCGGCCGCCGCCCAGGCCGCGCGCGCCGCGGGCAGACCCGAGGCCAGCGCGGCCGCGGGCCCCTGGCGCGTATCGCTCGAGGCGTCGTCCTTTCTGCCTTTCATGAAATACAGCCGCCGGCGCGACCTGCGAGAGCGCCTCTACCGCGCCTTCGTCACGCGCGCCTCGGAGGGCGACCTCGACAACCAGCCCTTGATCGCGCGCATGCTCGAACTACGCGCCCGAATGGCGGCCATGCTGGGGTTCGAGACCTACGCCCGGATGAGCCTCGAGTCCAAGATGGCGCCGGGCGTCGAGGCCGTAGACGCCCTGCTCCAACGCCTGCGCGCCGCGGCGCGCCCGGCGGCGATCGAGGACCTGAAGGACCTTGCCCGCGCCTGCGGCGGCGGCAATTCCGCGGCGGCGGCGGACATCCGCCTGTGGGACGTCGCCTTCCTCGCCGAGGGCTTGCGGAAGGAACGGTACCGCTTCGACGATGAAGACCTGCGCCCCTACTTTCAGTTCGAGCGTGTGCTCGAGGGCATGTTCGATCTGGCGGCGCGGCTGTTTGACGTGCGCATACGACCCGCCGACGGCGA
This sequence comes from bacterium, assembly GCA_032123415.1. Classification (GTDB taxonomy): domain Bacteria; phylum Verrucomicrobiota; class Kiritimatiellia; order UBA8416; family JADHWI01; genus JAQBFL01. The sequence continues at coordinate 10,552 of JAQBFL010000304.1, forward strand.
GGTCCCGGTCTGGCATCCGGACGTGCTCTTCTTCCGTGTGACGGATGCGGACGGCACGCCGCTGGCATCGTTCTACCTCGATCCCTTCAGCCGGCCGGAGACCAAGCGCGGCGGCGCATGGATGAACCCCTTCGCGCCGCGACAGGCGCGGGACGAAGGCCGGGTCGACCTGCCCGTGGCCCACCTCGTCTGCAACCAGACGCCGCCAGTTGACGGGCGCCCTTCATCGATGACGCCCATGGAGGTCACCACGCTGTTCCACGAGTTCGGACACGCCCTGCAGCACCTGCTGACCATGGTCGACGAGCCGGAAGCTTCGGGTCTTCACAACATCGAATGGGACGCCGTGGAAATCGCCAGCCAGTTCATGGAGAACTGGTGCCGGCACGCGGACACCCTCCGCGGACTGAGCCGGCACGCGGACACGGGCAGCCCGCTGCCGGAGGACCTGCTCCGCGCCTTTCTTGAAGCGCGCAATTTCAGGGCAGGCTCCGACATGCTCCGACAGCTCTACTTCGGCATTCTGGACATGGAATTGCACCACCGCCACCGCTCGGACGGCCACGAATCCGTCCGCGCGGTCGAGGACCGCATCGCGGCGCTCGCCACGGTCATTCCGCGCCTCCCGGAGGACCGTTCGCTCTGCGGGTTCTCACACGTCTTCGGGGGCGGCTACGCTGCAGGCTACTACAGCTACAAGTGGAGCGAAGTGCTTTCGGCGGACGCCTTCGCGGCATTCGAAGAAGCCGGCCTCGACCAAGCCGACGCCCAGCGCCGCGTCGGACGCCGCTACCGCGACACGATTCTGGCCCTCGGTGGCGGCACGCATCCGATGGACGTATTCCGCGCCTTCCGCGGCCGCGACCCGGACCCCGACGCCCTACTCCGCCAGTCCGGCCTGCTCGCGCGCGGCTGACCGCGTGGCATGCTCCTCGATGCCCGCCGTCCCGCACAGTTTGCGCTATTCCACAGTCATCCGGAAGAAACCGATCGGGTGGTTCGCCGGAATCTCGACCGTGACGTTGGCGCCGATGTAGGGACCGGCGATCCGATCATCGCATCCAGCGGGATGGCAACGACCCAGTCGGCGCCGGGCGCCGTTCCGGCGACCGCTTCAGGCACCGTTCAGGCTGTTCAGGCTTGATTTTCCCGGGACAATAGGCTGAAATGGCGTCTTGTTTCGCAAGCTTCGGGGTGTGACCGGCGGCGGCCGGCGAAGCGACGGCGATTAACCGGACGGCAATCGATGAATGGCGCATGGCTCCTCGCGATCGGCGCGGTGTACTTCCTGGCCGCGTACTTCTTGTACGGCGGGCGCCTGATGCGCCTGTTCGGCGTCGACCCCACGCGCCCCACGCCAGCGCACACGCAGCGTGACGGCGTGGACTACGTTCCCACGCATCCGGCGGTGCTTTTCGGGCATCACTTCGCGTCGATCGCCGGGGCCGGGCCGATCGTGGGGCCGATCATGGCCTCTTACTACGGCTGGCTGCCGGTCGTGTTGTGGGTGACGATCGGTTGCGTGTTCTTCGGGGCGATGCACGACTTCGCCGCGTTGTTTCTCTCGGTCAGGCACGGCGGACGCTCGATCGGGCACCTGATCGAAGACCAACTGGGGTACGCCGGACGCCAGGTCTTCCTCGTGTTCTCCTGGGCGACGCTCGTGCTGGTGGTGGCGGTGTTCGCCATGCTGGTGGCCAAGACCTTCGTCGCCAGCCCCGCGGCCGCGACGGCCTCGCTGCTGTTCGTGGCACTGGCCCCGCCATTCGGCTTTCTGGTTTACCGGCGGGGGGTATCGGTCCGGAACGGGAGTCTCGTCTTCGTGCCGGCCATGTTTGCGATGGTCTGGGTGGGCGTCTGCTGGCCACTGGACTTGGCGGGCCTGTTCGGCCTGTCGGCGGATGCTTCCCTGCGCGTCTGGCTGGCGGTGTTGCTCGCCTATGCCTTCGTGGCCTCGACGATACCCGTCTGGCTGCTGCTCCAACCGCGGGACTACCTCAACTCCTTCCTCTTGTACGCCATGATCGCCATGGGGTTGGCGGGCATCCTGGTCGCGCGCCCGTCTTTCCAGTTGCCGGCCTTCGTGGGGTTGAAAGTTGTCAGCCCTGCCGGCAGTCCGGGGAAGCTGTTTCCGTTGCTGTTCATCACGGTCGCCTGTGGCGCGATCTCCGGATTCCACGCGCTGGTCGCCTCGGGCACGACGGCCAAGCAACTGAACAGCGAGCGGGACATCCGCCCGGTCGGCTATGGCGCCATGCTCGTGGAGGGGCTGCTGGCGCTGATGGCGCTCACGACGGTGGCCGCGCTCGGCCACGGGGAATACGCCGCGATGCTGGGCCAGGGCGGGCCGGGGCCGGTCGCGGCCTTTGCCACGGGGCTGGCGGGCTTTGCCACCCGGCTCGGAGTGCGCGCCGACGTGGGCTCCACCTTCGTGTCGCTGGCGATCTCGGCCTTCCTGCTGACGACGCTCGATACGGCCACGCGACTGGGTCGCTTCGCGTGGCAGGAGCTGTTCCTGGCCCGCGGAGGGGCTGAGGCGCCGCCCGCCCGCGGCGCGGTGCGGCTGGTCTCCAACCGGTTCACGGCCACCAGCGTGGTCGTCGCCTTCAGCGCCTGGCTGGCGCTCAGCGGCAATGCGCAGCACATCTGGCAGGTGTTCGGGGCCTCGAACCAACTGTTGGCGGCCCTGACGCTGCTGGGGGTGACCCTGGCCCTGCGCCGGATGCGCAAGCCGACGTGGCCCGTGGCGGGGCCGATGGTATTCATGATGGTCATCTGCCTCTGGGCGCTCGTCGATCTGGTCGTCGAGCAAATACGCGCGCCGCGCATGAATGTGGCCTTGACCGTCGTATCGATCTTCCTCGCGACGATGGCCGTGGAATTGGCGATCATGGCGGGCGGGGCGCTGACCTCCGCGGGGAAGGAACGGCCGGCGGAGGCCGGGAGTCGATGAGCAACACGCCTTAACAGAGGACAGGGCGGGAACGGACCCGCGCAGGGAGGCACAGGGAGACCTATGGCTAGCGAACTGGCTTTCGTTCTGATCAACCCATACACCATCGCAAAGTCCCGGACGGGCGGCGTGATTGCACGGGTCCTCAGCCGCACGGACTTGCGGCTGGTCGGAGCCCGCATGTTCGGGCCCAGCGTCGAACTGGCCACCCGGTATGCCGACTACGTCCGGCGCGCCGATCCCGAAACCCCGAGAGATTGCGGTTTGCTGGCAGACTACATCACCGCCAACTATGCGCCGGACCCCGTGACTGGGCGCGTGCGCCGCGTGATGTTGCTGTTGTTCGAGGGCGAGTCGGCGGTTCAGAAGATCTGGTCGGCGACCGGTTCGTCCACGCAGCCGCGCGTTTCGGGTTCCACGATCCGCGACACCTATGGGGACTACATCCTCAACCCCGACGGTTCCGTGCGGTATTTCGAGCCCGCCATCCTGGCCTCTCCAAGCCTCGATCGCACGCGCACGACGCTGCGGCTTTGGGCGTCGTATTCGCTGCGCGACGGCGGCATCATCGATCAGGCCGCGGACGTGCCGCAGGGCGAGGGAGTCGAGAAGACCCTCGTGCTCCTGAAGCCCGACAACTTCCGCTTCCCCAGCCTGCGCCCCGGCAGCATCATCGATGTGCTGTCGTCGTCCGGCCTGCGCATCATCGGCGTGAAGAAGTTCGCCATGAGCCTGCGGCAGGCCGAGGAGTTCTATGCGCCGGTGCGCGCCGCGCTCGGCAGCCGTTTCGCGGACATCGGGTCGCCGCGCGCGGCCGCCGCGTTGACGCGCGAGTTCGGCTTCCCCGTGCCGGAGAGCGCCACGCGCGACCTGTGCGCGCGGCTCGGGGATTCCTTCGCGCGGGACCAGTTCGAGCGGATCGTGGCATTCATGACGGGGCGCAAGCCGTCGGAATGCCTCGAGGAGGAGAAAGCCGCGCCCGGCAGGGAGGACTGCCTGGCCATCGTCTACCAGGGCGTCGAAGCCGTGAAGAGGATCCGCGGCATCCTCGGCACCACGGACCCGAGCAAGGCCTCCCCAGGGTCCGTGCGCCGCGAGTTCGGAACCGATATCATGGTCAATGCCGCGCACGCCTCGGACTCGACGGAGAGCGCCGAGCGCGAGATGGAAGTGCTGCGGATGAACGAGGAAGGCGCCATCGTTCACTGGGTCGAGCGCTATTACGGACTATTGGCTTGATGCGCGCGCGGGGATGCGCTATACAGCAACCGGCTCGCCTGCGGGCCATGAACGAGCGCAGCATTCGCGGACGGACGGTTGGGGCGGCTTCTCCGGGAGGGAACAGGCCGCGGTCTCGACCGACGTAACAACCGCGGACGGCTCGTCCGAGGGGATCGATGAAAAAAGGCGTGGTCAACGGGCGCGTCGGCGCCATTCTGCCGTCGGAGAGCTTGAACATCGCGAGCAAGGCCAAGGCGCTCGCGGCGGCCGGCGAGAAGGTCTGCAACCTCTCCGCGGGCGAGCCGGACTTCGACACTCCCGACCACATCAAGCAAGCGGCGATCGACAGTTTGCGGCGCGGCGAAACCAAGTACACCCCCGTCGCGGGATTGCTGTCGCTGCGCAAGGCGATCGCCGAGAAATTGCGCACCGAGAACGGCCTGGATGTCACCCCCGCGCGGGTCATCGTCAGCAATGGCGCCAAGCAATCGCTCTTCAACGTCTTCATGGCGCTGTTGCGCGATGACGACGAGGTCATCCTGTTGTCGCCGTTCTGGCTGAGCTACCCGGAGATGATCGGCGTGGCGGGCGGCAAGACCGTGGTCGTGCGCGGGCGCCAGGAGCGCGGGTTCAAGGTGACGCCGGAAGAGGTCCGGGCCGCGGTCACCTCGCGCACTAAGGCGCTGGTGATCAACAGTCCGTCGAATCCCAGCGGCATCGTCTATTCGGAGTCCGAGCTCAGGGAGCTGGCGGACATCGCCGTGGCGTGCGGGTTCTACATCATCTCGGACGAGATCTACGAGAAGATCGTCTATGACGAGGCGCGGCACGTCAGCGTCGGCTCGCTGTCGCCGGAGATCGGGGAATGGACGATCACGGTCAACGGGTTCAGCAAGGCCTACGCCATGACGGGGTGGCGGCTGGGGTACGTGGCGGCGCCGGATTTCCTGACGCAGGCCATGGACGCCTTCCAGAGCCACAGCACATCCGGGCCCAACACGTTCGCGCAATTCGGCGCCCTGGCGGCCTTACAGGCGCCGTCGGATGACATCGAGCGGATGCGCCGCGCGTTCTCGGAGCGTCGGGACTACCTGGTCCGCCGCCTGGAGGCGATCAAGGGCGTCTCGTGCGTGAAACCGGCCGGCGCGTTCTACATGCTGCCGAATATCGCGCGCTTCGGTCTGTCGGGCGTGGTTTTCGCGGAACGGCTTTTGGAACGCGAGAAAGTGGCCACAATTCCCGGGGGCGCCTTCGGCTCGCCGGACCACATCCGGTTGTCCTATGCCTGCGGGCTGAACGAGCTGGCTGAAGGAATGGATCGCTTCGAACGGTTTGTGGCCGCGCTGTGACGCGAGGCGCGGGCGAGTGGCGGAATTGGCAGACGCGCAAGACTTAGGATCTTGTGCCGCAAGGCCTGCGGGTTCGAGTCCCGCCTCGCCCACCAGCCGCGATATTTCGGTTGCATCGCCGCCGGTCATGGGGTAGTTTACCGGGTTGAATTACGGAATTTCTGCGCTCGGGTGGTGAAATGGCAGACACGCTAGCTTGAGGGGCTAGTGGCCGCAAGGCCGTGGAGGTTCGAGTCCTCTCCCGAGCACCAGTCCACCCCCCCTGTTTCACAAGGCAAAACAAGAGTTTCGCCCTTTATCCATGCGGGTTTCGTGAAAGTCGCCCCTTGCGCCTTTGTGCGCTTGCCTTCTTTTCCCATCTTGCCTATTTCGCCGCTTCAAAGGATAGCAAAAGGATAGCAGTCGGGATAGCAGCCCCCGGCAAAAGAAACCCGCCCGGACGGTGCGCCGGGCGTTCAACCGGGTCGCCGTGCGGACGGCAGCGGGAAAGAAAGCGCGTAGGATG
>JAQBFL010000305.1:0-3265 GCA_032123415.1 bacterium
CAGTTGACGTTTTGCCAGCAATATCAACAGTTCATTCATTCTATCTTCAGTCACCACTTCCTCTCAATCTTTGCTGGTTCTGCATTATAATCTATTCTGTACTCTACCTCGCATCTCGGACACATTTCTCTACCCCAAGAAAGCATCGTTGTAGGCGGATTCCAAATGTTTCCACAAGGACATTCGATTGACCAACGGTTTGTCCGCAGATCACGCGAACTCCCCCTGTAGTTGATCACCAGCGGTTGAACTGGGGCGCCGCCTTGGCCATCCCCTGCAGCACCTTGCCCCCGGCCACGCGGGAAGCCATCGGCACGTTCGGGTCGAACGCCGGCGCGAAACTCTCCAGGTCGGCGGGGATCCGGTTCTCGACGAAGGTCTTCCAGAGGTCAGCCCGCGCCGGGTTGGCCGCATGGTCCGCCGCCAGGTTCTTGCGCCAGGCCCGCGCCGCGCGCTCCAGCGACTTGCGCCGGGCCGCGAAGATTTCCAGCACGCGTTCGGGCACGTAGAAGGTCTGGTCAGCCGGAAGCCCAAGGTTCTCTTTCGCCAGCCGCACCTCCGCCTCGCCCAGCGGCTCGCCGTGGGCCGCGGCTGTGTTCTGCTTGTTCGGACTGCCCTTGCCGATCGCGGACCGGCAAATCACGAGCGTCGGGCGGTTCTGTTCGCGCTTGGCGCGGCGAATGGCGCGGTCAATGGCGTCGAAGTCGTGCGCATCGATCTCGATCACGTTCCAGTTGTATCCCTGGAAGCGCTTCTTGACGTCGTCGCTGTAGGCTAGATCGGTCGATCCCTCGATCGTGATATGGTTGCTGTCGTAGAAAGCGATCAGCTTGCCGAGACGCAGATGCCCCGCCAGGGAGAAGGCCTCGTGACTGAGCCCCTCCATCATATCGCCGTCGCCCGCCAGGACGTAGGTGGCGTGGTCGACCGGCGCGACGCCGCCTTCCACGTTGAACCGCTCGGCCAGCATGCGCTCCGCCAGCGCCATGCCCACGGCGTTGCCGCAGCCCTGCCCCAGCGGACCGGTCGTGGTCTCGACGCCCTCGGTGTGTCCCGATTCCGGGTGCCCCGGCGTCAGGCTGTTCCACTGGCGGAACGACTGCAACTCGGACATCGGCAGATCGTACCCCGAAAGATGCAGCAGACTGTACAGCAGCATCGAGCCGTGGCCGGCCGACAAGACGAACCGGTCGCGATCCATCCAAACCGGGTCCGAGGGACAGTGCTTCAGGTGCTTCAGAAAAAGAACCGTCGCCACGTCGGCCATACCCATGGGCATGCCGGGGTGCCCGGACTTGGCCTTCTGCACCCCATCCATGGCCAGACCGCGGATCGTGTTAGCGACAAGGGTTAGATCTTCATGCGTCAGTGATCGTGCCATGCGTTCCTCGCTTCCTCTATTCGTTCTCCGACTTGGCCTTGGCCTCGTTCACCACGATCGGCCGCCCCTTGAAGTCCGCCCCGTTCAAGGCCTTCACCGCGGCCACGGCGCCACGCTTGTCCGCCATCTCGACGAACCCGTACCCCCGCGACCGGCCATTGGCCTTGTTGTGGATCAACCGGACGTCGACCACCGCGCCGAACTCGCCGAAGCGCTTCTCGATCTCCTTGCGCGAGACGCTGTAGACCAGGTTTCCCACATACAGCTCGATCCCCCGCCCCTTCGCCACCTTGGCCGCCGACTGCCCGGAGGCCGATGACGCGCCGGCCGCAGCCCCCGCCTTCCGCCCGGCAAGCACCCGCATCGCCAGAGCCGGCAAGAGATACCCCGCGAACACACCCACTACGAACCACGCCAAACCAAACCACGCTATCTCTGTCATCGAAACCGTCATCATGCGATTCACTCCTGATTTTCCATGCGTTTGCGGGGGTCGAAAACCGACGCCCCCGTCCGGAAGGACTCCGGAAAGACTTACCTCATATCGAGAAAACCTTCCAGTTTCCTCAGCCTAGTCGGGTGGCGCAGCTTGCGCAACGACTTCGCCTCGATCTGCCGGATGCGTTCGCGCGTGACGTTGAACTCCTTGCCGACCTCTTCCAGCGTCCGCGAATAGCCGTCCGTCAATCCGAACCGATAGTCAAGCACCGCCCGTTCCCGTTCCGTCAGCGTGCACAGCACATCGCGCAGGCGATCCTTCAGCATGCTGTACGCCGTCATCTCGGACGGGTTCTCGGCCGACTTGTCTTCGATGAAGTCGCCGAAATGCGCGTCATCGCCGTCGCCGACCGGACTTTGCAGCGAGATCGGCTGCTGCGCCATCTTGTAGACGGCGCGAATCCGTTCGACCGGCATCTCCATCTCCTCCGCGGCCTCCTCGGGCGTCGGCTCGCGGCCAAGCTCCTGCACGAGTTTCTTCTGCACGCGCAGCAGCTTGTTGATCGTCTCGATCATGTGCACCGGGATGCGGATCGTGCGGGCCTGATCCGCGATCGCCCGCGTCGCCGCCTGGCGTATCCACCAGGTGGCATACGTGCTGAACTTGTAGCCCCGCCGGTACTCGAACTTCTCGACCGCCTTCATCAGGCCCGTGTTGCCCTCCTGGATCAGGTCCAGGAACGACAGCCCGCGATTCATGTACTTCTTCACGATGCTGATGACCAGCCGCAGGTTCGCCTCGACCATTTCGGTCCGCGCCCTTTGCCCGTCGCGCATCGCCTCGCGCATCGCCGTGAAGGCCGCCATGGCCTCCGCGGTCGTCAAGCACATCTCGACCTCCAGCACCGCCAGTCGCTCATCGATCTCGACGATGGCATGGTCGCGCTTCTTTCCGCGGCGCTGCTTCCCCAGCCGGTCCCGCTTCAACACCAGCATTCGAAACTCGCGGAACCGGGCTTCCGTGGATTCGGACATCGACTCCACGATCTTCTGCTTGTAGTGCAGCCGGGCGAAGCACTTGGAGAGCTGCAGGCGCGCATCCGCCAACGATTTCTCCTTGCGCTTGCGCGCCGCGGCGGCAATCTCCTCTTGCTGCAAATCCTTGAAATGCTTCCTCATCCGCACGGTCAACGCCTTGACATCCCGGCGGATGCGCGGCAACCGCTTAAGATAGCTCTCGCGGCTGTCCACGAACTTATCCCTGACCACGCGATCGAAGCGCTCTGTCCCGTTCTCGATACGGTCCAGCAGCTCGAGGTACATGCCTTGCGCGAAGCCGAACCCGTCGAAGATCTTCTTGACCGCGACTTCGGCCTTCTCGATTCGCTTGCAGATCTCCACTTCCTGCTCGCGTCCGAGCAACGGAACCTGCCCCATCTGGTGCAG
>JAQBFL010000306.1:0-2729 GCA_032123415.1 bacterium
CTGGTAAAACAACGCGAAACCGCGCGGCCCGATGACCGTCCCGTTTGGTATCCGGTACTTGTTTGTAGCCGGATCGTCCGAGAGATAGCATCCGGAGATGTCCACCGATGTGGCGCCCGTATTGAACAGTTCGATGTAATCAACCAGCGGCGGATCGGTGTGCGCGAGGAACTCATTGATCACGACCTTCGTCTGCGCGTTCGTGAGAGCCGCGTTGTTTGTCCCGGGATTTCCGTAAATCGTCGCACTGGCGCTCCAGGCGCGAATGTCACCTTCACCGTAGTCAGGCTTGGCGAGCACCAGCGAATGACCGGCCCCGTCTGCCGCCGCCGGCCAGGGATAACTGTCGGAATATTCAACTTCCTGAAGCACCGCATCCTGCCTGTTGCGAAGTCTTACGGTTCCGCCAGCGTTGGGCAGACTGTTGGAATACGGCCCCATCACGTTGGTGATGCCGTAAGTCTGCCGGATGAATTGGGGGTCCTTCGCCACAACAGTATAGCTGAGAGCCTTGATCACCGTACCGGTCGCAAACGTGTAGTCAATGTCACCGCTGAGGCGCCACCCGCCAACGTCACAGCCGAAAGGCTCAGTGTTGAACAATTCGACGAACTCGCCATCGTTTGTGGTGATGGCTCGAGGATGATACATGATTTCAGAAATGATCATCGGCGTCATCCGTGATGACGGGCCGTACTGTCTCCGATCCTCCGCTGCCGTTGCCCGGGGAATCAAGATGGTCAACAACGCCAATGCAAGTCCAAAACGCATCAACTTTGAAGTTGATGAACCGTGGAACTCAATGGAATCGCCGTTCATGTCGACAGCAGCCATCATAAGCACGTCACCTATAATCCTCAGCAAGAATCCCTCATAATTTCAACAAGACAGATTATAAGCTGGCGCCGATAGAAAATCAACCTATAAGAGAATGCCATCTAAGGGCATTCCGGATGGCCCCTGGTCGGCAGCACCCGTACTGGTCCGAGCAGGCCGGACGGCGGGATCTGCAAGAAGTGCGAAAAGCCGTCACGCAGGGCATGGACCAGCGTGTTGGCCACGGTCACGGTCAGGCGGTTGCCGGTGGGCCGGAGCGCGCCCCCCGTGTCGAACTCGTAGGGCCGGCAGATGCGCCAGCCGAGGTCGACACCGTTCAGGGAAACCTGCGCGGCCTGGCCGACCACGCCGAGGTCCAGCACCGCAGCGGCGATCCCAGCGGGCAGGTCGAAGGTCGTTTCGTACCTGAAAAGGCCCGAGAATGAGGCATCCCCGCGCGGACCGGTCATGTTTTGCAGGCGGCCGGCCGTATCCACGGGCCGGAAATCGTCCGGCTCCAGGTACGACGCCCGGCTGACGCGGAAGGGTGAGGCCAATTCGACCGGCGCCCCGGCCGGCACGGCTTGCGGCCAATCCGGGAGGGCGGCGTCGAACACCACGATCGTCGATTGTCCCGGCGCCAGGCGCAAGGGCAGCCGACCGTCGTCGGTGGCATCCGTCGTCTTCCGCTCCAGCAGCAGGTCTAGCCGCGCGAATCTTCCACGGCAGCCGACGGTGACGATGGTGTCGAGCGGGTCGCTCTCCGATTCATTGCAGAACATGAACAGGTGGGTCTCGCCGCGGACGGCATGGTAGGCGCGCAGCAGGGGCGTCGGGTGGTCCAGTCGCAGGTCGGTCCAGCCGCGAGTCACGAAGGTCTGCGCGAGCTCCGCCAGCGGCACCACGGTGCCGAAAGCGACGCCTTCCGGCCGGCCGTCGACGAAGATCAGCGGCAGCCCCTCTCGGCCCAGTTCGGCCAGGCGTGCCAGTCCGGCTGGAGGCAGCCAGGCCGCGTACGGAACCACCAGGCAGTCGAACCGTTCGCGGTGGGCCCGGTCCAGTGTGTCTGTTTCATATCCGGCAAAGCAGCGTTTTCACTTCAAAGGGGCGGAACCCGAGCTCGATCACGCCGTCGCGCATTTCCAGGCTGCCCTGGGACTCTTCCAGCAGGTTCGCCTGCCGCACCTCTGACACAGAAGGGTGAAGTCGCAGCCGGGTCCGGGTCTGGCGTTTGCCGGCTTCGTAGAGCCGCACCACGAACGCCTGCTCATCCTCCGCCCATTTCACCGCCTCGACGATCACGTTCGGCGCATCGAGGGAGAGCAGTCCCGGCGACGGCGCTGTTGCGGCGGGTGCGGGCACGGCCGGCAACGCCACATTGAACTCATAGGCCGGCTGCACCACGGTCTCGACCGCGAACCCGCCGACATGCGGCTGCAGGGCGTAGCGGAACAGATGCGTGCCGGCATCGCCGCGGCCGTCGGGATGCGTGCCGGACTTGATCAGGCTAAGCCGCAATTCGCTGCCGTGCACGCCGAGGCCGTACTTGCAGTCGTTCAGCAGGGCCACGCCAAAACCATGATCGCTGAGGTCCGTCCACTTGTGAGCGCAGACCTCGAAGCGGGCGCAGTCCTGCGGCAGGTTGGTATGCACGGGACGTTCGACATGGCCGAACTGGATCTCATGCCGGGCCGTGTCGGTCAGGACATTGAGTTCGAAGCCGACCTTGAGCAACTGATGCCGTCCCTGCCAGTCAAGCCGGGTCTCAAAATCGATGCGTGGGGTCAGCGCATGGAAGACGAGATCCTGGAGCGCGGTGGAGTGCCCGCCCAGGCGGAACTCGCTGCGGAGGCGCAGTTGCAGCGGGCCATCGGCCACGGTCTCGCGCCGGAGCAGTTGCGCCGCCGGCCGCT
>JAQBFL010000307.1:0-4504 GCA_032123415.1 bacterium
GTACCTGATCGACTATGTGCGTGTGTACGAGGACATCACAAACGTGGCGCCGACGGTGAGCATCACGTCGCCTACCACGGGCGACAATCCGCCCGCGGGCGATATCGTGTTCACCGCCGAGGCGGCCGATGCCGACGGCTCCGTCGTGACCGTCGAGTTCTTTCTTGGTGCGATGTACCTGGGCGCCGACACCACAGCACCCTACATCTTCACCTGGACTTCCGTGGCCGACGGCTGCTACACGGTGACCGCCAAGGTCATCGACGATCTGGGCGGCTCGTCCACCGACACCGTCGACCTCACCGTGGGGGCCGGCTGCGGCCAGGCGCCGTATCTCGGCACCCCGTTCGTGCTGCCCGTACGGATCGAGGCGGAGGACTTCGACATCGGCGGCGACGGCATCGCCTACTACGATCAGGACCTGGGCAACACCGGCGGACAGTATCGTCCCGGCGAGGATGTCGACATCGAGGCGTGCTCCGACACGGGCGGCGGCTACGGCGTGGGTTGGATCAGCGCCGGCGAGTGGCTCGAATACACGGTCGTGGTGCCCGCCGACGGCGACTATACCCTCGACCTGCGCTACGCCTCGGTCATCTCCGGCGCCAAGTATCGTGTCGAGTTCGACGGCGTGGATGTGACCGGCGAAGTCATCGCTCCGGCCTCGGGCGGGTGGCAACGCTGGGAGACGTCATCCTCGACGGTGACCCTCGCGGCCGGTCTGCGGACGATGCGGTTCACGGCGATCGCAGCCGGCTTCAACATCAACTATATCGACTTCCCGTTCGTCACAACCGGTGTCGCTCAGGAACTCCCGCCCACGGGCTTCGTCCTGCATCCGTGCTATCCCAACCCCTTCAACCCCTCTACGACGATCCGTTACGATCTGCCGGCGTCGGCGACAGTAGGCTTGGTTGTCTACGACGTAGCGGGCCGCCTGGTGCGGACATTGGTCGCCGCCGAGACTGTGGGCGCTGGAAGCCACGAGGTGGTCTGGAACGGTCGGGACGAGTCGGGCCGAGCAGCATCGGCCGGGGTCTACTACTGCCGGTTGGATGCCGGCCAGTACGCCCAAACCCGACGCATGACATTGGTGAAGTGAAGCTCCTGATCCACGGCCATAACTTGCTTCCATGCAACTTGGCCGCATTCCACTGCGTTACTCCTTCCGGTCCCAACGGAAAAGGCAGGTGACGCGGATGGGTGGTCAAGGTCGTACGGTCGCGAAAGGGTGCCTCGTCGTGCTTGCGTTGATGGTGGGGGTGCCCCTGCTGATCGCGGCCGTGGTGGGGGTGCAAACCTGGATCCCCCTGCACAAAGCAACCGAGTCGCTGGTCGTGCTCGATCGGACCCTTGGAGCCGACGCCGCCTATGTTCCGCTGCCGTCGGGACGGATTCCCACCGAACGCATGGAAACCTTCCTGGAGCTGCGCGTGCGGATGGTTGCCGCTTGCGAAGACTACGGATCGGTGCGCCGCGGTTTCGATTCCGTCGCGGCCCTCGAAACCAAGGATCCCGGCGACCTGAGCGACGTCGGCGACACGGCCTCGGCGCTGGGCGGAGCCTCCTTGGCGATCACGCCGTTCCTGGCGCGATACTTCGAGCTGCGCAACGAGGCATTGTTGGAGGCATCGATGGGGCTGGAGGAATACTCCTACATCTACGCCGCGTGTTATCGCGAACAGCTGCTCTCCGACCAGACTCGCAATGAGATCTTCTCGGACGGAGAGGCGGTGTCACCCGATGCTGCGCTCATGATCCGGGAGTGCCTGGCGAAGCAAGGGGAGACGCAGGCCGACGATTCTTTAGCAGTGGAATTGGGGAAGATGGAACAGGATCCGACCCGTTTTCCTTGGCAGGACGGCCTGCCCGAAGCCGTGGCGGCGAGCATCGCACCATACAGGGATCGTCTCGACGAGCTGTTCTGCGGCGCGACAGCCGGTCTGGAAATGGAGCGAAACGCCAATCGGGCCCTTTGGATCGCCATCAAGTAGTGCGACCGAAACGCCGGATGAGCTGGAACGGGGCCAAAAGGCTGGATCGGTGGATGTGATCAGTTTTAGAGTAAACCTTGACTTCTTCGGTCCTTTAGACGATTGATCCACCTAGGCCCTTCGTGGGTCAATGCATCCGGATACCCCCGACCGTCGGGGATAAGGTTCGGCGATCACAAGGATCGTCGGGCCAGTTTGAAGCGCAGTGGGTTTAGCCGGAACAAGCCGGCGACCCTGAGCGCTTGGTTAAGCCGGCAAGCCGGCACAGGGAGACAAGACTGTGAAGAAACTGTACGTAGGCAACCTGCCTTTCACCGCGACCGAAGACGAAATCACGCAGATGTTTGGTCAGCACGGCACCGTTCACTCGGTGGCCCTGATCAACGATCGTGAGACGGGTCGTCCCCGAGGCTTCGGCTTCGTCGAGATGGACGACGACGTGATCGCAGCTGTGGTCTCGGCGCTGGACGGCAAGGACCTGGGCGGACGCGCACTGCGCGTGAACGAAGCTCAGGATCGTCCCCGCAGTGGCGGCGGCGGTGGCGGCGGCGGCGGCGGAAGCCGCTGGTAAGTCAGGTTTCTAGCCTGCGCGTTGAACAGGAACCCCGTCGCCGAGAGGCGGCGGGGTTCTTCTTAATTGGGAGGTTCGCACCAGGAGGAATCGTTAGAACATGTACCGAACTCCCAGCAGCGCCATCGGCTTCATCTCGAGCTGCATACCTTTCTGATCCTGGGCGACAGGGAAGCGTACAAGACCTTCGAGGATCAGATCGCCGACGGTGTACTTGAGCCCCGGGGCCAGGCTGAACACGGATTCGCCGGTGTTGGCCGCGCTCGCACCGAGGCCGGGAGTAACGGGGTCGATGTTTTGCCAGCTCAGTTCCAGCACAGGAGCCAAAGCGATTTGGCCTGAGTTGCCCACGGGGATCTGTCGTGAGAAGGCCAGGTCGACACCGAATTCGTCACCTTCAACGGTTGCGTCGGTCGGCACCTTCATGACACCCCGGGCGAAACGGCCGAGGTTGAGATCCAGCGCCCAGGCGCCGGCACGGCCCGACACGTATAGACCGGCATACATATCCCAATAATCGCTGGAGATGTCGGCGGAACCTGTGGGTGATTCGACGCCGAAGACCGGGGCGATTCCCAGCGTGTAGTTGCGCGTGTTGATTCGCAGGATCTTGTATTTGGCGAAGAGGTAGAGGTCCCCGCGTCCCGACTTCTTGGTCGTCATGCCGTTCATGGTCATGGAGCGGGAGTCGTAGACTTGGCGTAAGCCGAGCGTCAGGCTTTGGCTCATGCCGTGGACGATGACCACAGGCACCATTGTGCGATTCATGCTCCCGGTGTTCATGCCCTCAGGGGCCGCCTCACGGGACATGATCCGCATCTGCGTCCGCACGATCCAGCGCCCTTCCGGCGGCGTAAGGCCGGCATCGATGGTGATGCCGGCGGACACCGGGCCCGAAACGGAAATTAGAATCAACAGCAACGTCAAGAGGACTGTTCGAGACTGTGGTTTTGTAGTCATTGCAGACGTTCTCCTGCTGTGAAATTGGCGCGGGCAATGGTCTCGCGGATGGTCTCATCGGCGACTGTGCTGCCCTCGCTGAGAATCACTGTGATGCGCTTGCTCTCCCATGAGGCTTGAGCGTCAAGGACGCCGGGGATCGCCTCCACGAGTTTTTCGACCCCGCCGTGACAGCCGGGACAATCCATGCCGAAGACCTCGAAGATACGGACTTCACCGGTCTTGATGACGTCACGAGAGTCTGTGGCCGTGGTCGATGCGCAGCCACCGATGATCAACGCACCGATGCAGACCAGGGCGATCGCAATCAGACGCGCAGAGCGGGTTGTTTTCAAAGTAAGTCTCCTTGTTCATGATGAGCTGAGAGGAAACCTGACGAGGCTCACCCCTTGATCACTACCAGCTTTTCCGGCGCCATGTCCTCCATGGCGTAAAGCATGCCGCCGACTCCCAGCCCCGACGTGCGCCGTCCGCCGAAGGGCATCCAGTCCACCCGGAACGCCGTGTGGTCGTTGACCATCACCGCGGCGGCGTCCAGACGTCTGGACAATCGCATGGCCCGGTCGATGTCGCGGGTGAACACGGCGGCCTGGAACGACGCGGACAGGGAGTTGGCCCGGGCCACGGCGGCGTCTTCATCGTCATAGCCGTAGACGTTGAGCACGGGGCCGAAGATCTCCTCGGCCGAGGCGCGGCAGCCCGCGGGTGGATCGACCAGCAGCGTCGGCGCGTAGACGCGGTCGCTCAGGCGGTGGCCACCGATGGGACACCCGGCGCCGCTCTCCACGGCCTCGACGACCCAGGTTTCCACACGATCGACCTCGCCGGTCTGGATCAGCGGGCCCACGTCGGTGGCCGCGTCGACGGGGTCGCCGGTCACAAGGTTCTCGACATGATCAACGAGGGCGTCCACCAGCTTTGCCTTGATCTTCGCGTCCGCGAACACCCGCTGCACCGACACGCAGACCTGCCCGGCATG
>JAQBFL010000308.1:0-3710 GCA_032123415.1 bacterium
CGAACGAATCGTCACCGTGAGCGTTGGGCTTAAGAAGATGAAAATAAGACATGTCATTCTGTTTGGTTTGCTGGCCGTCCTCGTCGGGTGCGGCAGGCAGGATCAAGGCAAGGTCGTGGTTGACGAACACGATCCTCGTCCGGGTGTCATCACGAAGGACGGCCAGATCATGTTTGAATCCACCCCCCTGACCGAGGCCGACTTGGTCGCGATGGTGAAGGAACGTGTTGAGAAAGACATGCAGAGCAAGGTTCCCTCACAATACGCAACCATCATTGTGGAACCAGACCCGGCAACCCCATATGGCAAAGTTCGAGAGGTAAAGGAATTGATCATGAAGCATGGAGGCACACCTGCTTCAAAATACAACCCGGAGGAAAGCCCAACAACGAACTGAACCGTATTTTTCAAAAGCGCGCTTTTGAAACAACGGTTAGTTCAAGCGTTGTGCGAGAGGAGATATGAGAGTGAAACATTGCTTATCGGTGCTGATTGTAGTCCTGATTATGGGATGCTCGGGCAAGGACAGGACTGAACCGGGAGCCACTGAGTCCGTCGGCGCAGAAACTGCGCCGGAAACCACTTTGGTCTCCGTTCCCGGCACCTCGGTTAGCCTTCCGCCTCCGGCGGGCTTCATTCCTGCCGACCGCTTCCCCGGGTTCATGAAGGAGTCAACAGGTTCATCCATCATGGTGTCCGAAATCCCCGGACCATACGCGGAAGTCACTGCTGGTTTCAGTGACAAGAGGCAAATGCAGGCCCGCGGCATGACTCTTCTAGACCATTCATCGGTCACAGTTGATCGCCAGCGTGCAATGCTGCTCAACGAGGCATCGGGGTCACGTCTCAACCATCAACAATATGGACTTGCGGTTGCTGGGTGAGTGTGATTGAATGCGGCCATGGCTGGAATCTGGCTCAACTACTGCTGATCGGTGGCGTGCAATTGGAGACCCTCGCCAGAGGGCAAGAGAAGGTCGTGTTCAAGGCCTGGGCGGTGGCCGTCGAGTTGGACGCAGCGAAACGTGGGTTGACGCTGGCAGAGGGCCAACTGGATTGGCTGTGGGAAGCGCTCCTGTCGGAGCCGAAGGTACGGCGCGCGCTGCGCTCGCGGGTGGTATCACGCGATGAGGAGTGGAAGGATCAGGAGCCGATGCAAGTACTGAGCGCCTCGCTCCTCTTACTTAGGGTACGGGCGCCTATCTTACACCGGCACCGTCAATTGCGCGAATGCGTTGGACCGCCATGAGCACTGGCGGGAATAGAATTGCGGGAGGCGGCACATGACATCCGATAGTCGGCGCAATGATCCCTGCCCATGCGGCAGTGGGAAGAAATTCAAGAAATGCTGTCTTCTGAAGGAGCAGACCTCACGGCCGCTGACCAGGGAGATCCTGGGCCAGGCGTGCCGGGAGGCTTTCTCTCTTTTGCTGGACTTCGCCGTCAAGTTCCCGGAACCGCTCGAAACGCCGCCGCTGGGCCGGCCGGTCCCGGAACTGCCGGACGAGGAGGCGCGGCACACCCTCCAGAACGAACTCCTGACGATATGGATCTTCTACCTCTGGTTCCCGCTGGATGCCCTGGCACAAGCGATCCCCTCAGATCGGACTGTGGCTGCAAAGTTCCTCAAGGAAGAGGGACACAACCTCGATGGGATCACGCGACGTTACATCGAGGCGGCCAGATTGGAGCCGTTCTCCTATTGGCAGGTCGAAAGCGTGTCGCCGGGAGCGGGTGTTTTGCTGAAAGACATGGTGACAGGCGAGGAGCGGTCCGTCGCCGATCTGTCTATCTCCAGATCGGCCGCCCAATGGGACATCTTCTTCGCGCAGGTCGTGGGACTGGAAGGATTGTACATTCTGAACGGCATGGGACTCTATCCCCTGGCACCGGCTCGCTTTCGCCAAGGGATCGATGGCTTCGCGGACGGGATCCGCAAGCGGGTCGGCCAGAAACCGGACCGGCTTTCCCTGTTGAGACATCAAACGGAGTTCGTGAATCACTACCTGAGCTGCGTGGAGGAGATGCTCAATCCCAAGCTGCCCGAACTGCGCAACATGGACGGCGACAAGCTGGTCATGGCGAAGTCAAGGTACAGCTTTGCCCCTGACCGGCGGGCAGACGTGATCCAGGCGATCAGGGCCTTGCGCGACCTGCACGAGGAGGACCGGCGGGATGGCGCGGATCGGTTCGTTTGGATGGCCATGCCGAAATCCACCGGTCACAAGGACAAGGTGGTGAAAGGCAGTGCCGCCGTCGGTCCCGACTGGTTGGAAAGCGAGTGCAACAGCGAAGCGCGGGACAAGGCCCTGCGCAGGCGGCTGCTCAAGACGCTCGGCGCGTTGTTGACGCACGAGAGCACCAACCTCCAGCCCTTTCATCCCGAGAAGGCCGCCAGAAAACCTCCGAATTCAGAGGGAGAGAAGTCAGGAGCGATTGACCTCTCGACACTGTCCGCTGAGGACCGACAGAGGTTCGATGCGGTGTTTGAGCAACAATACATGTCCTGGCTGGATACGGAAGTCCCGATGCTCGGAGGCAAGACCCCCAGGCAAACGGCCCGCACCGCGCACGGCAAGGCGCAGGTCGCCGCCATGATCAATGACTGGGAGCACATGCAGAACCGCAATCCCGGTCTCCAGTACCGCTTCGATTTCAACAAGCTTCGTGCCGAAATCGGGATTGCCCAAGAATAGAACCATGGAGGTCAGTCCGTGATGCGATCCGTCAACCCTCCGTGGGGCAAGAATCCGTGAGTGCAAGAGCAGCAAGAACAAAGGCGCGTGACCCGTTGCTGATGGAGATCGAGCACGAACTCTGCCTGGGCCGATTCATCCGCTACCGAGACATGTATGACTTTGTCCGGCACCTTGAGCAGGTCGAGGAGAAGTTGACGGCGTTGGTTGCCGACGGAGAAGCGGAACGGGCGGTCGGTTTGTACGAGGCATTCCTGGCCGGCTGCTATGAGAAGATCGAGGAGTGCGACGACTCTGGCGCCAATCTGAGCATGTTCTGGAACGGGCTTTTCTGCGGATGGTGTGGGTCGAAAAGGGGTTGGCGTTGGAGCCTACCCGAAACTGGCACAACGAGGCCGCCCTCGCGAACTTCGAGACCGCCCGTGACCTCTACCGGAAAGCGGGATTGGACTGTGAGTGGGATGCACTGGTCAGCGCCGTCCGCACCGACCACGCGCGAAAGTACGGGTTTATGCCAGGCTTCGAGCGGATTGCCGCGGGAGAGTCCGTTGACGGTCCTTCGTTTGCCGAGCGGACAAAGGTCAGATGGGCCAGGCAGATGGGAGAAGAAGGTTGCCGATCAATATGACACCTGCGCAGGAGATACGGCGTTTTCTCGCCACCGGCGATTACGACATGGTGCATGCGGTTTGGCCCGGACGCCACGCCCTTGAGCGGATGCAGGCAGGGGAGGCTGCGCTGCGAGCCGCCCTGGCCGACGCCCTGCGCCAGCGGACAAAGGGCCTGAAATTCCCCTCGATGCCTGCGGGCTTCGATGCCGGACAGTTCTTGCTCGGCAAGGTCCGCCCCATGGTATGTGGCCTCTTTCCGGCAAAGGAACGACAATGAGTGGCAGTATTGAGAAGAAGCGAACTCCCGCCAGCACCAAGAGGGGTCCCATAGCGCGGAAGGTCATTGCCGCGATCGAAAGGGAGCGGCGGCGCCGGGTCATTGACTTCAGCGCACTGAAGCTGG
>JAQBFL010000309.1:0-5526 GCA_032123415.1 bacterium
GGTGTAACCCATTTAAAACAAGAGGTTTGCAATGCCTGAAATGAAAGCGAATCGCGTCGTTGAGGCAGCACGGGCGGACGTTCCGGTTGCCGCGCATGGCGAACAGACGGCCGGTCGGGCGCGTGCGACGACGCCGCGCAAGGCGCCGGGGCTTTCGATCAAGTGCCGTCTGAGCCGCAAGGGCGTGAGCCCGTTCGACGAAATCGCCTGGGAGCGCCGCACGGCGTCCATCGGGGACGATCAGGGCCAGACGGTGTTCCGCCAGGAGAACGTCGAGGTGCCGGCCTTCTGGTCGATGCTGGCCACGAACGTCGTGTCGTCGAAATACTTCTACGGGACGCTGAGCAGCGAAGATCGCGAGGTCTCGGTCAGGCAGCTCATTCACCGCGTGGCGCGGACCATCTCGGACTGGGGCTTGGAGCAGGGCTACTTCGTCGGCGTCGAGGACGCCGAGAACTTCTATGGCGAGCTGTGCGCGGTCTGCGTGAACCAGTACGGTTCGTTCAACAGCCCGGTCTGGTTCAACGTGGGGTTGTTTCAGGTCTACGGCCACTCCTCGAGCTGCCGGTCGAGCTTCGCCTGGCAGGAAGAAGACCGGCGCATCGCGTCGATCAACGACACCTACAAGCGACCGCAAGCCTCGGCATGCTTCATCCAGAGCATCGACGACTCGATGGAAGACATCATGCGGGTGGCCGCGTCCGAGGCCATGCTCTTCAAGTTCGGGTCCGGCACGGGCACCGACCTGAGCACGCTGCGCAGCACGCGCGAGAAGCTCTCGGGGGGCGGGGTGCCGTCGGGGCCCATCAGTTTCATGCGCGTCTTCGACCAGGTGGCGGCGGTCATCAAGTCCGGCGGCAAGACGCGGCGCGCGGCCAAGATGCAGAGCCTCAAGGTTCATCACCCCGACATCATGGAGTTCATCGAGTGCAAGGCGAAGGAAGAGAAGAAGGCGTGGGCGTTGATCGACCAGGGGTATGATGGGTCCTTCAACGGCGAGGCGTACGACTCCGTGTTCTTCCAGAACGCCAACCTCTCCGTGCGCGTCACCGACGAGTTCATGAAGGCGGTCGAGTCCGACGGCACCTGGCGCACACGGGCCGTGCGCAGCGGCGAAACCGTGGACGAGTTCCCCGCGCGCGACATCCTGCGGCGTATGGCCGAGGCCGCGCATCTGTGCGGGGACCCGGGCGTGCAATACGACACGACGATCAACCGCTGGCACACCTGCGCGAACTCGGGGCCGATCAACGCCAGCAACCCCTGCTCGGAGTACATGTTCCTCGACGACAGCGCCTGCAACCTCGCCTCCGTGAACCTCATGAAATTCGTGGACGATGGCGGGCGTTTCGACATGGAGACCTTCAAGCACGTCGTGCGGCTGTTCGTCATTGCGCAGGAGATCCTGGTCGACAACGCGAGCTACCCGACCGAGCGGATCGCGACCAACTCGCACGCCTTCCGCCCGCTGGGGCTGGGGTACGCCAATCTCGGCGCGTTGATCATGCGGCTGGGCTACGCCTATGACAGCGACGAGGGCCGCACCTTCGCGGCGCTGACCACGGCGGCCATGACCGCCCAGGCATACGCAACCTCACAGGAACTGGCGGTCGTCAAGGGCCCGTTCGACGGTTTCGAGACCAACCGCGACTGCATGCTGCGCGTCATGGGCATGCACCGCGACGCGCTCGACGTCGTGCCAGCCGGCGTGGTGGCGCCCGAGCTGCGGCAGGAGGCCGTCAACATCTGGGACGAGGTGGTCGCGACCGGGGCGCATACCGGCTTTCGCAACGCGCAGGTGACGGTGCTGGCCCCCACCGGCACGATCGGGTTCATGATGGACTGCGACACGACGGGCGTGGAGCCCGACATCGCACTGATCAAGTACAAGCAACTGGCCGGCGGCGGCATGATGAAGCTCGTCAACCAGTCGCTGACGCCCGCGCTGCGGCGCCTGGGCTACAAGCCGCAGGAGGTCGAGGAGATCGTGAAGTACGTGGACGAGCACGACACGATCGAGGGCGCGTCGGCGCTGAAGAGCCGCCACCTACCGGTGTTCGACTGCGCATTCAAGCCGCGCGACGGCACGCGATCCATCTCCTACCAGGCCCACCTGCGCATGATGGCGGCGGTGCAGCCGTTCCTTTCCGGAGCAATCAGCAAGACCGTCAACCTGCCGTCCAAGGCCTCCGCGGCGGACATCGAGAAGACGTACGTCGAAGGCTGGAAGATGGGCCTGAAGGCCGTGGCCGTGTACCGCGACGGGTCCAAGCGGATTCAGCCGCTGAGCACGTCCAAGGACGACGACAAGCGGAACAAGATGACCACCGCGAGCCCTCAGGCCGCGCCCTCGCCATTCCGCCGCCGCATGCCCGCAACGCGGCAGTCCATCACGCACAAGTTCGAGGTGGCCGGCCACGAGGGCTATCTCACCGTGGGCATCCACGAAGACGGCGCCCCCGGCGAGCTGTTCATCACGATGGCGAAGGAAGGCAGCACGGTGGGCGGAACCATGGACGCCTTTGGAACCGCCATCTCCCTGTGCCTGCAATACGGCGTGCCCGTGCGCGAGCTGTGCCAGAAGTTCGCGCACAGCCGCTTCGAGCCCAGCGGCTTCACGAAGAACGCGGACATCCCGATCGCCAAGTCCATCGTGGACTACATCTTCCGCTGGCTGGACATGACCTTCCCCGACGGAAAGCTGTCCGAGAGCCTGCGACTGCCGGGGCTGCGGCAGACCGGGGCCGCGAATGCGACGGCGCCGGGTGCCGCACCCGCCGGCGCCGGTCCGGCCGCCGCGGGACCCGCCGGGCAGAGGGTCGACGAGCAGTTCAGCCATTTCATGGCCGATGCGCCGGCCTGCGACGTCTGCGGATCGATCACGGTGCGCAACGGCGCGTGCTACCGCTGCTACAACTGCGGCAACTCGATGGGCTGCTCCTGATCGGGCTGGCGGCTGGAGACTACGGATGCGGTCCGAGCGGTCCGATCCGTCCGTACCGGCGAGCTGCATGCAGAGGCCGTCGATGCGCACCGTCCACTCCTTCGGCAGCGCGGCCCGATCTCGGGCGTCTCTGCCGCGGGCTCGTTTCTGTCGGAGCTTGTTTCTCGACCTCATCGCTGATATATCAGGAGCTTCGGAGGTTATTCGCAGATGGCGAGACGTCGGCACATGGCACCGCATGGAGATCAACTCGGCCTGTCTCTGGTTGGCGAAGGGTTCGCCGGTCCGGCGGAAACGAACGGACTTCTTTCTCTGGCGTACTTGCTTCGCCACCTTAAGCAGTCTTCTTCGTTCGCAACCGGAGTCGATGCGGAAGCCGCCTATGAACAGGTCCGCGGTCTGTATCACGCACACGCCGCCGCGCTACGGAGCCAAAACGAAGCCTTCACCTGCTCGACCTTCCTGGACCCGGTTCTGGACGCGTTGGGATGGCGCCGCATTCCCCAGCAGTCCATGCCCAACACGTTTGGCACGCGAAAGCGGCCGGACTACTGCCTAGTAACCACCGACGAGGCCTTCGCGGCGGCATCGCGAGCGGATGCCGTCACGCTCTTCCAACTCAGCGCCACGGTACTGGAAGCCAAACGCTGGGCGCACCCTCTCGATCGAGTCTCGGCGTCGGAAACGCCGGGGTGGTTTCCCAGTCAGCAGATTCAGGACTATCTCAACCACGCCAAGGACGCAACGGGACGCCGCTTCTTCGACTGGGCCATTCTGACGAACGGCGAGGAGTGGCGCCTCTACAGCGAGAAGTCCGCCGTCGGCGCTCACTTCAGTTTTCACCTTGTGCGCAATGGCCAGATCTGCTCGCCGGACGACTTCCGGCTGTTCTATACACTCTTCCGCGCCGCCGCATTCGAGCGCACACCGGAAGCAACCTGCTTCCTCGATGCCGTGCGCGAACAATCCTTGCGCGTCCAGACGGAGTTGGAAGGTAACCTCCGAAAGAGAGTCTTCAACGTCTTGGAAGACCTTGGGAGCGCATTCCTGATATGGGAAGAGAACGACCTGCGGGAAGAGGACTTCCCGGTGCTTTACAACAAGTCGATGATCTTCCTCTACCGCCTGCTTTTCGTCCTGTATGCCGAAAGCCGGGGGCTTCTCCCGGTTCGGGAGACCGGTGCCGGCGCGAACCGCCGCTACCTGACGGATTTCTCGCTGGCGCGCCTGACCGATCGTTTGCGCGATCGCTCCCGATACCGCGAGAACGCTTTTTGCGAACTCTATGAAGACTTACTCCGGCTCTTCAACCTGATCAACGGCACGCATCCCCGCCAGAACGCCGCCATCGGCGTGACCCGCTACAACGGCGGATTGTTCAGCCCCAAGGCACACGAGGAAATCGAGCACTGGCGCATCGGCGACCGCGATCTCGCGGATATTCTCCGGCAGTTGATCTTCGCGCAACCGCCCGCACGCACGCGCGATACGCAGACGCAGTTCAGCACGGACGAGGCAATCGATTACAGCACCCTCGAAGTCCGCCAACTGGGCGACATCTACGAGGGGTTGCTGGGCGCGCATT
Source organism: bacterium (assembly GCA_032123415.1). Lineage (GTDB taxonomy): Bacteria > Verrucomicrobiota > Kiritimatiellia > UBA8416 > JADHWI01 > JAQBFL01. The sequence continues at coordinate 4,530 of JAQBFL010000309.1, forward strand.
TCGAGCGGGTGAACGGACGGATGGAACTGCGTAACGAGAACGGCGAGAACCACCGCCATGGCATCTTCTATACGCCGGACTGGATCGTGCGATTCCTTGTCACCGAGACACTGAGCCCCCTGCTAAACGCGATCGAAAGCAGTCCCGACGTTCAGCGCGCACTGAACGCGCGATCGGAAGATCGCCGCCGCGACAACTCCTTCGCGTTGGGCGTGCTGAACCTGAATCTCGTGGATCCCGCCATGGGCAGCGGACATTTCCTGGTGCGGGCCACCGAATGGCTTGCCGACCGCATCATGAACCACCCGACGACGCAACCCATGACCGTGCAGATCGTCGGGCAAGGCGAACGGAAGATAGCCAGGGAAGAGATTCTTGCCCGCGGCAAGATTCCGGTCTCGCCCGGCATCCCCCAGGAACACGCGGAAAAGGCGTATTGGCGACGCCGCGCGGTCGAGGCGTGCATCCACGGCGTCGATATCAACCCCATGGCCGTGGAATTGGCGAAACTCTCCCTGTGGCTGACCTGCATCGCGGTGGACGAGCCGCTCAATTTTCTGGACCACCACCTGCGGCATGGCAACGCCCTGCTCTCCGTGGCGCCCGACGAACTGCGCCGTGCTCCGGTTCCCGGGGCGCAAGACCGACACACCACGTTCGATCTCGGCGACCGCCTGCGCGACGTGCTTTCCGGCGTCATCCGCGACACGCTACGGATCGAGCGCCGTCCGAGCACGGAGATGGACGACGTGAAGGAGAAGGAGCAACTGTGGAAGGAAGTGCGCTCGCGTCTGGAGCCGTTCCTCGAACTCTCCGACCTCTGGATTGCCGCGCTCGACGGGGTCCCCGTGGACGAACTGAACTACCTCTCCGCCTCGCGGCTTCTGCTGGATAGCGCGTCGCTGCCCCCAGGAGAAAAGCTCGACGCGAAACGCTTTCTCAAGTCGATTGCCGGCGAGCTGGCGAATCGAAAGCGGGATCTCATTCCGTTCCACTG
>JAQBFL010000310.1:0-3304 GCA_032123415.1 bacterium
CCCTTGGGCAGTTTGCACAAGTCCCGCACCACCTGGGGCAGTCCCAGCTCGTCGGCCGTCGGAATCCGCGTCGTGATGGCGCGCAGTACGGCGCCGATGCCGAAGCGGTCCATGAAGACATTGACGCGGAACCGCCCGACGCCCGAAAGCGCGTAGGCAAAGTCCGTATCGAGCCGCTTGTCGAACTCGTCCCGGTTCGCGGCCGGCATGATTTCGGTAATCAGTTCGCGGTTCGACTCCGCCGTCAGCGTTTCGCCTTCCTGAAGCGACGCCATGTCGCCGTGCGTGCGGAGGAAGGGCTTGAAGCCGCTGGTCATGTGCAAGTCGCTGGCGCCGTGCTCAATCATAGCGCGCAGAAGGTCGTCAATCCTGGCCATGGTCGCCCCCTTCCCGCTGCGCGCTCTGGCCGCACATGCGCTCCATCGCGCCGGCCAACGCCATGTTGTCCACCTCCAGCATCCGGACCACGCTCTCGCCCAATTCCTCCATGCGTCGGAGCTCGAGGTACTTCTTCTGCAACTCGTCAAAGAGATGCTTGGCGCGCATGGCGTTGCGCACGCGCAGGACCAGTTCCTGCCGGTCCGCCGGCTTGCTGATGAAATCGTCCGCCCCGGCTTCCATGCCCTGGATACGGTCGTCGCGGTCCGCGAGGGATGTGACCAGCAGCACGGGAAGGTGCGCGGTGAGCGTGTTCGCCTTGATCCGTCGACATACCTCCATGCCGTCCATCCCGGGCATGACCACGTCGGTGAGCACCACATCCGGACGACAGGTTTCCACCTGCCGCAGCGCCTCGGCTCCGTCGGCGGCTTCATGCACCCTGTGCCCGGCCTCCTCCAGCACGACGCGCATCAGCCGGCGGCTGATCTCCTCGTCGTCGACCACCAGAACGATTCCTTTGTCATGCGTCACGTTCGGTTCCCTCCTTCGTCTGAGACTCGCTGTCATGGCGCCTGCCCATGGCGGCCCCGATGGCCCGGTTCAGTTCCTCCGGCGTCACGGGCTTGCCTAAGATTTCGTCTACACCCTCCGGCCACTCCGCCTGGTACTTCATAAGGTCTCCGAATCCGGTCAGCATAATGACGCGCGTGGCGGGCCTCGCCTGCTTGATCGACCGCGCCAGCTCGTCGCCCCCCATGCCCGGCATGGCCCGATCGGTGACTACCAGGTCGAAATCGGCGGCGGCCAGCGCCTTGAGGGCTTCCCGGCCCTCCTCGGCCGTCTCGACGCGATGTCCGGCTCGCTGCAGGAAGGCGCGCAACAAACTGCGGGAGATCGCTTCGTCGTCAACGACCAGGATGCTGAGTTTGCCCGTCGAACGCTCCGGTTCGGCGGGTTTGGCGCGCTTGACAACCCTGGCGCCGTCGGTCGGCTCCCTCGGCAGAAAGATCGAAAACGTTGTTCCCTTTCCCACTTCGCTCTCGACCTCGATGCGGCCGCCGTGGCGCTGCACGATGCCGTGGCAGATAGATAACCCCAGCCCCGTGCCATGCTCGCCCTTGGTCGAGTAGAACGGCTCGAAGCAGTGTCGGCGCACCTCCTCGAGCATCCCGCAGCCCGTGTCGCTCACGCGAATCGCGGCGCCGTCCTCGGTCTCCGCCACGGCCAGCGTGACCCGCCCCTCGGAGGCGATCGCGTCCATGGCGTTGAGCACCAGGTTGGTCAGCACTTCCCGCATCCCGAACTCGTTGGCCGTCACCGTAATTGGCCCGGCGGGCAGGTCCGTCACAATGCGCACCGTCTTGCCGCCCGCCTGCGTCTGCGCCCTCCAGGCCGGTTGGGTCAGCTCGATCACCTGCGTCACCAGGTCCTGCACGCGCACGGGTTGCACCTCCAGCGCGTCGCCCGGCCGGTAGAACTCCCGCAGACGCCTCACAATCTCGCGCGCGTCGCGCGCCGCGGTGTGCATGGTCCGCAACGCGCCCACCACCGCCTCCCTATCGTCCAACCGCTCGGGATTGGACAGGAGAAACTCCGGCAACCCCATGATCGGCATCAGCACGTTGTTGAAGTCGTGCGCGATGCCGCTGACCATCTGGCCCAGCGCGTTGAGGCGCTCCTGCTTGATGACCTCCTGCTGCGTACGCCGCACCGTGGCCAGCGCCTCCTCCAATTCTCTGGTCCGCTCCCGCACCAACTGTTCCAGGCGTTCCCGGTGCCGCTGGTTTTCTTCCTCGAGACGCCTGCGCTCGTCGTCGACCTTCTTGAGCCTGGCGGCGTTGCCGACAGATCGCAGGATGGCGCTCTTGTTCACGGGTTTGGTCAGGTAGTCCAGGGCGCCATGCCGCAGGGCCTCGGTCGCGGTGTTGACGGTCGGATCCCCCGTCACCATGATCACCTGCGCGTTTGGCGCGGCCAGGCGGATGGACTTCAACAGATCGATGCCGTTCGTCCGCGGCAGTACGATGTCGCTGACCACCACGTCAAAGTCATGACGCCCGATCGCGTCCAGCGCCTGCGCGGCGTCAGCCGCCACCTCGACTCGGTAACCCTCCGCGGCGAGGAACTCGCGCAGGCTGAAGCGTATGCTCTTCTCGTCGTCGACGACCAGGACGCGGGGGCCCGTGTTTTCGGTCATGATGCGCTCTCCTTGGCGAGCACCTGCGGCGAGTCGTCCACGAAAACAATGCGCGGTCGGACTGCGCTCATCGCCCCCTCCTTGTCTCGTCGTTCAAGTCAATCTCCCCGCAAGGTTTCGTGCACCGGCAGATCGACGTGAAACTTCGATCCCGAGCCCGCCTTGCTTTCGAACGTCAGTCTTCCCCCGTGGTCGCGGACAATGCCCAGGCTGGTCGGAAGCCCCAATCCTGAGTGCCCGGTGCGCGACCTGGTGGTGAAAAAGGGATCGAAGACGTGTTCGGCAATGGTCGGATCGATGCCGGTTCCCACGTCCTCGACCGTAATGCGCACGGCACGGCCGCGGGCCGTCGCATCAGGCGCCCCCGAACCGGAGTCCATGATCCACACGCCGCCGCCGTGAATCTCCATGGCGCTCAGCGCGAGGGACTTTCCCGGATCGGCATGCGGATACTTCTCGTTGAGCGCTTCGCGGGCGTTGGTGATCAGATCCATCAAGACCCGTTGAATCTGGGGCGTGTGACATGAAACCATCGGCAGGTCCTCCGGCACGGCGACCTTGAGTGCGATGCCGTCTCTGATCAGCCCCGGCTCCGCAAAGGGCAATACGCCGCGGACAACGTCCGCGACACGCGTCGGCGCCCACGTGGTCGACTGCTTTTCGGCGAACCCAAGCATGGCCGAGACGATCGCCGCGATGCGTTCGCTCCCCTGGACGATTTCGGCT
>JAQBFL010000311.1:0-7227 GCA_032123415.1 bacterium
ATCTCGATCAGTTGGAGGACAAACTCGGCTTCCGCATCCTCATGACGGACCGTCATGAGTGGAGCAGTGAGGCCATCGTCTCCGCACTCCACGGGCAGTCAACGGTCGAGCAGGCATTCAAGAACATCAAAAACCCATATCATCTGGCCGTCACACCGGAGTTTCACTGGACCGATCAGAAGATCAGGGTGCATTACTTCTCCTGCATCATCGGCTATCTCCTCGCCTCGCTGATATGGAGAGAGGCCGGGATGAAGACGAACTTCACCGGCACGCTTGATACGTTGCTCGACACGTTGAACAACATCAGACTGTCGACTGTACTGGAAATGAGCGGGAAACGCGGCACACCCAAGGCAATCCGACAGATTGAGGAGATGACTGACGACCAGCGTCGGTTAATGAACGAACTCAGTCTCATGGATGTGCACAAGAAACCGTTCAAAATCGAGGGCATTGGTGTATACAACTAACCCGCGCTGTAACCGGTTGTGTTGTAGCTCCTTAGAGCAGTCGCGTCACGTCCGCAAAATAGACTCACGCTAGGACTCCCCACCGCTGGCCGGCGGCGGGTGATTCGTTATTTAGCCGGCCTTCGCTCGAAAGGCAATCACGTTCTCGCCGGTCGCCGCCGGCATGATCTCCCAAAACCGCGCAGCATCTTCTTTGCGTACCGCGCGCCGGTAGTGCTGAAACGTCGTGTCAACCTTGCGGTGGCCCATCTGCAATGCGGTCTTGCCGGCGTCGTCGTGCATGCCCATGTGGTAGCTCCCGAAGCTATGCCGCATGCAGTCGAGCTCCCAGCGAACGCCGGAGTTCTTCCTGATATCCGCCAAGGCCTTTCGTGACGTGTAAACAAGCCCGCTCGGTTGGCGGTATGGCAACAGCCATTCGACGAGGTTGTCGCTCATGCTGACATAGCGCTCGTCGCCGGTCTTGCTGATCTCGGCTATGATGTCGATCTCCCGTCGTGTGAAGTCAATGCGCTTCCACTCCAGGCGCGTGCATTCCGTGGGGCGAATTCCGGCGAACAGGCACAAAGCCATGTACGGCACCATGTCGGGGTGCTTCGCGGCGGTGTAGAGCATGGCCGTTTCCACGTCTTCGACCGGCATGACGTAGTGCCTTACCTTCGCGTGGTTCGATAGCTTGGGGGCCTTTGGCGTGGGGTTCTCGCCGCTGATGTATTTCTTTTCCTTGGCGAAATTGAACAGCCCGGCCAAATGTACGCGCATGTGTCGCCACGTTCGTTTGCTTCGCTTTCCGCAATGCTTGTCCATCCACTCGACAAGGCCCTCGGTCGTGACTATCGCCGCGGGGATGCCGGCAAAGTCGCGAGCGAATCCACAAGGGGCCAGCCGTAGGATGCCCGCGCCGTTGCGTGGTATCTCCCTGGCGTGAGCGCAGCCCAGGCGGTTGCGGATGTCCGAGATTGTCGCGGGTCTGCGGTCAACCTTCTGCCGGTCTTCGATGTAGTCTTCGACAAGCTGGCCGATGGTGCGGTCACCGCCTTTTGGGAAATGGCGGTCCATGTAGAACCGTGCCGCGTCTGTCAGCGTTGCTTTGCCGTTCAAGATCGGCACGGCGTCGCCAGCGTCGCGGACGTGCGCCGGGGCCAGCCCGGCGTCGCGGACCGTCTTGAACATCGCCGCCGCCTCGCTCAGCGTCACGGCCGCCCCCAGGACATGCAGCGCCGCCGCCGCGTCTTGAACGTCGCCGGTCAAGAACCGGTCCGCGCCCTTGCCGATCTGCCGGGTGAGAATCTTCTGTTCGGCCTGCCATGTGGCAACGGCTCGCTCGGCTTGCGCTCGCGTCTTGAACGTCTTGCGCTTTCGCTTTCGCTTGCCGTCCACGTTCCTGATCCCGAAGTCCACGACTGTGCGGGGGTATTCACGGCCCTTGACGCGAACCCTTGTTTCTCGTATCTTCGGCCCATGTGTTTCGGTTTGGTCAGTCATGTTTGTGCCCTCCATCGCTTACTTTCTGGCGCTATCATGGCACAAACACGGCACAACGTCAACAAGAATTGTTATGATGACGCGCGGAATCTTAGAAAAGGCCAATATTAAAGGCTTTGCGGGCCGTTAGCTCAGTCGGTAGAGCACGTGACTTTTAATCACGGGGTCCGGGGTTCGATCCCCCGACGGCCTACCATCGAACCGCGTATGCATAGTTTCGCCGGTCGCTCTCATGAACGTGCGCAGACAACTGCGGACGGCGCTGGAGTCTGTGCTCGTTTGCGCCGCTTTCGCTCTGATCCCCTGGTGGCCCCGCCGCGCGATCGTGCGGGCGGCGGGCGCCTTTGGGCGTCTTGCGTTCGCGACCTGCCGCGCGCTGCGGGGCGTGACGCTTGCGAACCTGCGGGCCGCCTATGGGACCGCACCGTCCGATGACGAACTCCGCCGGATTGGCCTGCAGTCGTTCCAGACGTTCGCCCTCGTCGCCATGGACCTGTTCTGGTTCGGCGTGTTCACGCGGCGGCGCGTCTTGCGACACGTGGCCTTCGACGAATCGATGGAAGTATCCCTCGCCTTGCGTCCCGTCGTATTCGTGACGGGCCACCTCGGCAACTGGGAGGTTGTCGGGCTTGCCATGGCGCTGCAAGGGGCGCCGTCGCTGAGCGTCGCCGCGCGCCTGAAGAGCCCGGTCGGGGAGTTCGTGATCAACCGTGTCCGGCGCCGCACGGGCCAGGGCATCATCCACAAGCTCGGCGCATTGCGCGGCGTCGTGCAGGAGCTGAAGCGCGGCGGGCGCGTGGCGATGCTGATGGACCAGAACACCCTGCCGCGCAAGGGCGGGATTTTCGTGCCGTTTTTCGGCCTGCCCGTGGCCGTGTCGGACGCCGTGTCCGTCCTTTGCGCGCGCACGGGTGCGTACCTGGTCGTGGCGGCCTGCGTCCCGGAGGGCACGGGCTACAAGGTCTGGGCCATGCCTCCCGAGTCCGTTGGCGGTCCATCCAACCTGCGGGCGGACGAAGTGACCGCGCGGCTCACCAACCATCTCGAAACGCTGGTGCGCCGTTTTCCCGGATGCTGGGCCTGGGGCTACAAGCGATGGAAGTATATCCCCGCCGGGGCGGATGCCTCCCGCTACCCGTTTTACGCGCAGGCTTGCGAGAACAACCCAAAGAAAAGGACGACACCGTGAAGATTGGAGTCATCGGCGGCAGTGGTCTCTACGCCATGGAGGGACTGACGGACGTACGCAGCGTGTCCATGGAAACGCCTTTCGGGGCGCCCTCGGACAACTATGTCCACGGCAGGCTGGGTGAGGTGGAAGTCTTCTTCCTGCCGCGCCATGGGGTGGGGCACCGGCTCTTGCCTTCCGAAATCAACCACCGCGCCAACATCATGGGATTCAAGATGCTGGGCGTGGAGCGCATCGTTTCCGTCAGCGCCGTGGGCAGTCTGGACGAGGCCATGCGCCCCCGCGATGTCGTCCTGCCCGACCAGTACTTCGACCGCACGAAGCAGTTCGCGAGCCATACCTTCTTCGGGCGGGGGCTCGTCGCGCACGTGGGCTTCGGCGACCCCGCCTGCGCCGAGCTGCGCGAGGCCATGGCCCGCGCCATCCGCGCCGTGCTTGGCGCCGGGAACGCGCCGTCGGACGCGCGGTTGCACGTCGGCGGTGCTTATGTCAACATGGAGGGGCCGGCTTTTTCGACGCGGGCGGAGTCGCAATCCTACCGCGCGCGCGGCTTCTCGATCATCGGCATGACCAGTCTGCCCGAGGCGAAGTTGTGCCGCGAAGCGGAGCTCTGCTACCAGGCGATGGCGATGGTGACGGACTACGACTGCTGGCGCGAATCGGAAGGCCCGGTCACGGTGGAGATGATCATCGGGCATCTGACGGCCAACACGCAGCTCGCGAGGCGCGTGCTGGTCGAGGCCATTCCGCTCATCGCGCGCGGGCGGTCCTGTTCCTGCGGCTCGGCCCTGGCCTCCGCGCTGATCACCGAGCGCGGCTCGGTTCCGGCCGAAACGCTGGAGCGACTGCGGCCGATCGTGGGGCGTTACTGGCGGTAGAAGCAGCGCGAAGGAGCTCGGAACGATGCGTTGGCTCGACACGGTGATGGACCTGCTCTATCCGCGACAGTGCGCCGCTTGCGGCGGGGCCGCGGGCGACGACGGGCGGCGCACCATCTGCTGGGACTGCGTCGCCTCGCTGCAGTGGGTGGTCGATCCGTTCTGCTCGCTGTGCGGCGATCCCGTGGATGGCGCCGTGGGGCATGGCTACGAATGCTCGGTGTGCCGCCGCCACCGTCCCCACTTCGAGGCAGCCCGCTCGGCGATGCGCTACCGCGGCCCGTTGCGCGCCGTGATGCAGGCCTTCAAGTACAACCACGTCACGAGCATCGAACGCGACCTGACCGATTGTCTGGAAGCCTGCGTGCGCGTGCAGTATCCTCGCGCCGTGTTCGACGCGGTGACGTGCGTGCCGCTGCACCCGCGCAAGCAGCGGACCCGCACCTACAACCAGTCGGCCCTGCTGGCACAGGGCCTCGGACGACGCCTCCGCACGGACACCTGGACGCGGTGCCTGCGCCGGATCAAGGACGACCGATCGCAGACCCGGCTGACGGCGGCTCTGCGGCGCGGCAACGTGCGGGGCGTCTTCGAGGCGTGCGACGCCGCGTGGGTCAAGGGGCGCAGGATGCTCCTGGTGGACGACGTCATGACGACGGGCGCCACGGTGGACGAGTGTTCGCGCGTGCTGAAAAAGGCCGGGGCGGCTTCGGTGCACGTGGTGACCGTGGCGCGGGGGTAGGCCATGGAAGCGAGATGGCGCAAACTGTTTGAACGGCGGCGGTTCGGGATCAAGCCCGGCCTGGAAACCATGCAGGCGCTGTTGGAGGCGCTGGGCAATCCGCAGCGGGCCTATCCCGTCGTGCATGTGGCGGGGACCAACGGCAAGGGCGCGGTCTGCGCCATGACCGCTTCGATCCTGTCGGCCGCCGATGCGCGCACGGGACTGTTTACGTCCCCGCACCTGGTGCGGTTCAACGAGCGTTACCGTGTGGACGGCGTCGATATCGACGATGGGACGCTGGCGGAGTTGGTCGAGCGCGTGGATGCGGCGGCGGCCGGCGTTGAGCGGGCGGGTGGGCGCGAGGCGACGTTCTTTGAGTGCAGCGCCGCCATCGCCCTGGAATACTTCCGCGTGCGGAAGGTCGGCGTCGCGGTGCTTGAGGTCGGCCTGGGGGGGCGGTTCGACGCCACGAATATCGTGCTGCCCGTGGCGACGGCCATCGTGTCGATCGGCCTGGAGCACACGCGCTGGCTCGGGCCGGACGTGCGGTCCATCGCCTTCGAGAAGAGCGGCATCGTCAAACCCGGCGTGCCGGTCGTCTCCGGCGTCGAGGACGACGAAGCGCGCGCCGTGATCGCGGCGGCGGCGCGCGAGCGCGGGGCGCCGCTGATCGAGGCGGCGGTCGCGGTGTCCGTGGCGGTGAAGTCCGCGGATCTCGGCGGTCAGCGCCTGCGCGTCGAAACGCAGGCCGCGTCCTATGGCGCCGTGCACATCCCGCTGGCAGGCGAGCACCAGGCGCGCAACCTGGCGGTGGCCGTGGCGCTGTGCGAATGCGCGGCGGACGCGCTGGGCATCGAACTGACGCCCGCCGCCGTGCGCGCCGGGTGCGAGCGGACGGTCTGGCCTGGCCGCTGTCAGGTGCTGCGGGCCGAGCCGCCGCTGATTCTCGATGGCGCCCACAACCCGCCGGCGGCCGAGGCACTGGCGCGGGCCCTGAAGCAAACGCTCAAGGGCCGTCCCGTGGGGCTCGTGCTGGGGATGTGCGAGGATAAGGATGCGGAGGCCTTCCTCCGCGCCTTCCACGGCGTGGTGCGCCGCGCCTGGATCGTTCCCACGCCCAACGAGCGCAATATGCCCGCCGCGCGGTTGCTGGCGGCCGCGCGCGGCTGCGGTCTGCCCGCGGAAGAGGCTGGGGACGTAGACTTGGCCGTGGACGCGGCGTCCGCGTGGGCCGCCGACGCCGGCGGCGCCGTGTGCGTCACGGGCTCGCTGTTTCTGGTCGGCCTCGTGCTGGCGCAGCGCGAGGGGCGCGCGGTGGACGCGAACGAGGGGCCCGCGGCGCCGGTGTCAAGTGACCAGTAACCAGTGACCAGTGACCAGTGATCAGTAACCAGTAACCAGTAACCAGTAACCAATAACCTACCGCCGGTTGCGCTCGCCGACGCGGTCCCACTCGACGTGCTCCCTGCGAACGTCGACGATGTAGTGCCTGAAGGCGTCCGCGTGCTTATCGACCCAGTCGAAGAAAGCGGATTGACCCAAGTCATGACCGGCCTTCTGGGACTCGATCCACTTGTGCCGGAGCATCTCGTCGCGCTCCATGGCCAGGTACTGGTCGTAGGTCATATTCCAAGACACCGCGAGGAGAGTCTATGCTCCGCGCGCCCTGCTACACCTTCCACCCAACACCATCATCTCATAACGGCCGCCGATTGGGAAGCACAAATGCTAAGGCAGACGTGCGCCGGTTGTTCCGGCGGCCAGCGAGACGTGCTTCAGGCCCTTGACGGCCTTGATGCGCTTGAGCATCGCCTCGATGGTCGCGGGCTTCCCGCGGACGGCGATGATTTCCAGGCAGTTGTCGTGGTCGATATGCACGTGTTGTGTCGAGATGATGGCGTGGTGGCCGTCGTGCTGCACGCTGGTCAGGGTCTTGACGATATCGCGCTTGCGGTGGTCGTAGACCAGGACGATGGCGCCGGCGACCTCGTCGCCAGCCTGCCATTCGGTTTGCACGAGGCCGGCGCGGATCAGGTCTCCGACGGCCTTCGAGCGCGTGGGGCAGCGGTCGGCCTTGATCTTGGCGTCGAACCGTTTGACCAACCCCTCGTCGAGCGAAACGCTGAAACGCGTCAATGGCACGATAGGTCTCCTCCGTTCTGAGAGCCTCGAAACCCCTGAAAGCATGCGGCCATCCCACGTGGGCGGCCTTCCGGCATTGCGGATTCAGAATGCGAGCACCGTACCACGGGCCGCGGGTCAACCGCGAGTGAAAAAGCGATGGTGCGAAAGCGATGGTTGGCGAGCGGGGACATCAGGGACGGTAAACCGAGCCCTCGGCAGCCGGCGAAAATGGCCCTTGCGATAGGTCGTCAAGTCGCCCCCCCTCGCCACAAGCTTGACGAAGAACTGCGGGCTCCAGCCTCCGCGGTCAAAGACCACGGTCAGCCGTTGTGTCCCATGTGGGGCCGGTTTCCC
>JAQBFL010000312.1:0-3021 GCA_032123415.1 bacterium
CGGCGCGCGAGCATCGTGGCGTTGCCGATCAACGTGAACCCGTCGGGCGGGTTCAACAGCTACTTCCCGATGCCGTTCCGGGAGCAGGCGCGGATCACGGTCGAGAACCTGGCGCCGGAGGATTGCGGGGGCTTTTTCTACGCGATCAACTACGCGCTGGGTCCCGTCGGCGATGAGGAGGCGGATTTCCACGCGCAGTTCCGGCGCACCAACCCGCTGCCCTACAAGGAGGACTACACGATCCTCGACGGCGTGAGAGGGCATGGGCACTTCGTCGGCACCTTCATGGCGTGGCAGCAGAACACGGAAGGCTGGTGGGGCGAGGGCGAGTTCAAGGCGTTCCTGGACGGCGACAAGGAGTTCCCGACGATCTGTGGTACCGGCACGGAAGATTACTTCGGCGGCGCCTGGGGTTTTGGCGCCAACTACACGGCGCCGTTCCTGGGCTATCAGGACCTGACGACCCAGAACCAGGCCGGCCACCCGATGGGAAGGCATGGCAACCGGCACATCATGTACCGGTTCCACCTCCTCGATCCGATCCGTTTCCAGAAGGACCTGCGCGTGACCATGCAGGCGATCGGATGGCGGAGCGAAGGGCGTTACCTGCCGTTGCAGGACGACCTGGCATCCGTCGCCTACTGGTACCAGGCCGAGCCGCACGCCGCGTTCCCCAAACTTCCGGATCGCGATGGGTTGGAGATTGTCTGAGATGTGCTGCAAGAATGCCGCACTGCGGTAACAGTGGGCGGCCATTCTTGGACGCCAGAAAGGAGGAGATGCCGGGCAAGCGCATGTTTGTGCATGATTACACCCGTGTCGGGTTCTATATGATCACGATTCTAACGGCGAACCGGCGCCGTTGGCTCGGGGAATGTGTAGACAACCGTGTACAGCTTTCGGCTGCCGGGGAAATCGTCGAGCAGCGCTGGCGCGAGATTCCGATTCATCGTCCGGCGATCGAGATCAACACGCTTGCCGTGATGCCGGATCACATTCACGGCATTGTGTATGTCAAGGAACCGCTGTCGAAGCCGGTGGGGCAGACGATTCGCGGCTTCAAGAGCGGCGTTACGTCGGAATTGCGCAAGCATTTCGGGGATCCGGCGCTGGATATCTGGGAGGAGGGCTACCACGACCGTGTGATCATGAACACGAAAACATTACGGGCCGAACGCCTCTATATTCAGGACAATCCCCGGCGTTACTGTGTGCGCAAGACAAACCCGGAATTGTTCGTTCGGGTCAATCGCCTGAAGCATGCGCGTCTACAGCCGGAACTGGACTGGGCGGGATTCGGCAACCTGTTCCTTTTGGACAAGCCGGGTGGCGCCTTTTTCGACTTGTGTGCGCAGGGGCGGCTTCTGGTGCTTTCTCCGTTCCCGTACACCGGGCGCAAACAGCCGCTAACGCGGGAACGATGCCTGGAGATGAATCGATGGGTGGGGGCGTTATGCCGCACCGAGGCGCCGGTCAAGCTGGACAGGGGCGAGCATGAGATTGTTGTCGCCCTCGACCGCGCCGGCCGCAAGCAAGGCGAAGGCAGGCCGGAAACCGGTATTCCCATCGTAGGATGATAACCATGCAAACAACAATCCCGCGAGCCAGTAGCCAGCGTTGCGCTGGCTACTGGCTCGCGGGGGGATCAACAACGATGAGGCCCCACGTTTTTATTCGGAAAACATCTTGGGCGTCCCGTTTTCCTGTCTTGCGTGAAGGTACTGTCAAAAGAACGAATGAAATGGGTAATGGGTTGACGAGAACGGCGACGAGAAGGGTGAACGATTATGTTGCCCTCGACTCGGAATCCATTCTCGTCGCCGTTCTCGTAGACCGAAACAGGTTGGAAAAAAGGGCAAGAACTGGAACTCGCTCACACGAGGAGGAATGTTCGCACAATGAATACCGTAACAACACTTTGGCATGACCGGCCGGCTGGCCAGGACTGGAACCGGGCCTATCCGCTGGGCAGCGGACGGCTGGGGGCGATGGTCTTCGGCAACGTCGCCCACGAACGGCTGCAACTGAACGAGGACAGCCTCTGGAGCGGGGGGCCGCGCGACCGCATCAATCCCGACGCCCTGGGGCAACTGGCGGAGATCCGCCGACTGATTCTCGCGGGCCAGCCGAAGGCGGCCGAGCAACTGGTGCAGGATGCCGTCGCCGGCGTGCCCGACATCATGCGCAACTACGAGCCGCTCTGCGATCTGCTGATGCAGTTCGATTACGGCATCCCGGTCGGCCCGGAGGAGGCGCTCCCGGCCTATCGCCGGGAACTGGATCTGGCGACGGCCGTGGCCGGCGTCTCCTATACGCTCGGCGGTGTGGACTACCGGCGCGAAGTCATCGCCAGCGCGCCGGACCAGGTGATCGCCATGCGTCTGAGCGCCGACCGGCCCGGGGCGATCTCCTTCCGCCTGCGGATCGAACGGGGACCGCGCGACTACTACGCCTGCCGGTACGCCGACAGCATCCGCTCCGAGGGGCCGGCCGAGCTGCACCTGCGCGGCGCCGCCGGCGGCGAGCAGGGGGTGCGCTTCGCCGGCCACCTGGCCGTGACCGTCGAGGGCGCGGCAGCGCGGATCCTGGGCGAGACACTGATCGTCGAAAAGGCAGATGCCGTCCTGTTGGTCTTCGCGGCGGCCACCTCGTATCGCGAGGCAGACCCGTCGGCGGCCGCACGGACGACAGCCCGCCGCGCCGCAGGCCGGGGCTGGGCCGAGTTGCGGGCGCGCCACGAAGCGGACTACCGGGCGCTCTTCGACCGCGTGGAATTGACGCTGGGCGACGAAGGCGGCACTCGCGCGGCGGCGTTGCCGCTGGACCGGCGGTTGGAGGCGTTCCGCGCCAGTCCCGACGATCTCGCCCTGGCCACGCTCTATTTCAACTTCGGCCGCTATCTGCTGATCGCCGCGAGCCGGCCCGGCAGCCTGCCGGCCAACCTGCAGGGGATCTGGAACCAGGACTTCATGCCGTCGTGGGGATCGAAGTACACCGTCAACATCAACACCGAGATGAACT
>JAQBFL010000313.1:0-2783 GCA_032123415.1 bacterium
GTGAACGCGGCGCCGAGTCCGTGGTGCCGGTAGACCATGCTTGTGATGCCGTCGAAGCGGAACCCGTCGCAGTGGAACTCGTCGAGCCAGTAGCGGCAGTTGGAAAGCAGAAAATGCAGCACCTCCGGCTTGCCGTAGTCGAAGCAACGCGAGCCCCAGGCGGGGTGCATGCCGCGCTCGCCTTCGTGCAGGTACTGGAACGGCGTGCCGTCGAAGCGGGCGAGGCCCTCGACCTCGTTCGGGGCGGTGTGGGAGTGCACGAGGTCGAAGATGACCGCGAGGCCGCGGCCGTGCGCCTCGTCGACAAGCGCCTTGAGTTCGTCCGGCGTGCCGAAGCGCGAGGACGCCGCGAAGAAGTTCGAGACGTGGTATCCGAAAGAACCGTAGTAGGGGTGTTCCGAAACGGCCATGAGCTGGACCGTGTTGTAGCCGGCGGCGGCGATCCGCGGGAGGATGCAGCGGGCGAACTCCTCATAGGCGCCGACCCCGTGCTTCTCCTGGGCCATGCCGACATGCGCTTCGTAGATCAGGGGAGGGGCGGCGGGTCTGCGCCAATCGGGGTGGCGCCAGGTGTAAGGTTGGGCGGGACGCCAGACCTGTGCGTTGAAGACGCCGGACACCGGATCTTGAACGACGCGCCGTGCGTAAGAAGGGATGCGGTCTCCGCCTCCGCCGTCCCAGCCCAGGCGCAGTCGATAGAGATCCCCGTGGGCGACGGCGTCCGCGGGCAGGCGCAGTTCCCAGACGCCGTGTTCGTCGATGCGCCGCAGGCTCCAGCGTTCATGATCTTCCCATCCGCAGAACGAACCCGTCAAACGGACGGATCGCGCGTTCGGCGCCCATTCGCGCAATAGCCATTGGCCGTCGCGCAGGTGCAACCCGAAGTACTCATGCCCCGCGGCGATGTCCTCGATCGCCTTGCCGTTCTGCGTGAGGCGGCGGCGCATCGCGTTGACCCGCTCCCGCCGGCGCGCGAGGCTCTGGCGGAAGGGATTCAGCCAGGTATCGTTCCCCAGCGCGGCTCGTTGGACGCGGCTCACGGTATTCATGGGTATCAGAAGCCGGCGATGAGAGGCCGCTTGAGCATGGCTTCGTAGATGTCGAAGTACTTCTGGGCCGTCACGTCGTGGTTGAATGTCTGCAGGCTTTCGCGCATGATGCGCCCGATCTGGCGGGCCCGAAACTCCTCAGGTTGCCGGTAGAAATCCATGGCGCGGTCGATGGCCCAGCGCAGTCCGGGGCTGTTATGCACCTCGAAGAGAAAGCCATTGCCGGAATCGGCCGCGGCATCCAGGGGGGTGACGGTGTCCTTCAGGCCGCCCGTGGCATGGGCGAGGGGCAAGCTGCCGTAGATGGCGCTGACCATCTGCGGCAGGCCGCAGGGCTCGAAAAGGGACGGCATCAGCATGAAGTCGGACGCGGCATAGGAGAGCCGGGACAGCGTTTCGTCGAAGTCCGTCACGGCCACGCGGTTCTCGAAGCCGTGGTGGCGGACGATGTCGTGGAAGACTTTCTGGTAGGCCCCGTTGGCGACCATGACCACCTGGAGTCCGTCGTCCCAGTAGTCGGAAACGATCCGGTAAAGAATCTCCGCGAGCAACTGGGGGCCCTTCTGCACGGGGTCCAGGCGCGAGGGCCAGAAGAACACGGGGGCGGCCGCGTCCTCCGTGAGCCCCAGGCGTTCCTGCAGGGCGAGCTTGTTCTCCCGCTTGCCGGACAAGGCGTCCACATCGGAATACAGTCGCACGAGGCTGCTGTCCGTACGGGGATCATACGATGCGTCGGGGGCGTTGAGGATGCCCGTGGCGCACCCCGAGGCCTTCTTCTGGGCAATTTCTTGGCGCAGGTTGGCCGGCACGAAGGCGTGCCGTCCGTCCACGATCTCGTCGAGGAAGGTCGGGCTGACCGTGTTGATGAAGTGCGCCGCGAAGGCGCCGCTGACCAGCATATCCACGGGGGTGGTCCAGCGCGTCTGCTCGTAGCTGCCCGGGGGCCATTTGAAGTAGAGGTATTGCCAGAACTCGGCCGCGTCGATGCCGCGGTCCTCGATGGCGGCCAGCGTGAGCTCATGGGTGTGGATGTTGTGCAGCGTGAACAGGCAGGGGATGTTCAGCCGGCGGGCCATGGCGGGCACCAGGCCGGTCATCCAGTCGTTGCAGTGAATCAGGTCGGGCTGCACGCGCGGGATGATGTTGTTGATGATCTCGCGTTGGAAGGCCAGCGCGAGACGCCGGTCATCCGGCGAAGAGTAGGGGTTGTAGACCTCATCCCGGTAGTAGAACACGCGGTCCTCCGCGAGGTGGATGCGGTCGCTGGGCAGCTTGCTCTTGTACTTGCGCAACTCCTCGCTGATCAGGTGGCCCACGTCGACGTGGAACATCCGGCGGTAGTGGGGCAGGGCGACATGCACATCGGCCCCCAGCGCGTAGAGGGCCGCGACGAGCGATGCGGACACGTCGGCCAGCCCGCCGGCCTTGGCCCGCAGTAAGTTGGCCATGTTGCCCATGCCCGGCGGCAGGTATGTGATCTCGGGCGTGACGATCAGGATGCGCGGGTTGGAGGTGCGCAAGGTTTTGCGCAGTGTTTCGCCGGTGTTCATGCGCCGTCCGCCCATCGGATGAAGCCCGGAATGACGTTCTTCCACTCGGGGCCGTGGGGCGTGACTCTGGCCGAGAACCCGTACCGCCCCGTCCGCGCGCACTCGACTTCGCGGGTATAGACAAACTCCCCCTGGCCCCGGTCCCTGACCATCTCCATGCGATCGACCTGGCTGGAAACGATCT
>JAQBFL010000314.1:0-2641 GCA_032123415.1 bacterium
CTCAAGCTGAAGATGCTCCGCTATCCCGAGGTGGAGAGACTGAACCATGTGGCGGTCTCCTCGTTCCACCGCGTCGGCGACGTCATGGTCCTGCGCCAGGTGTTCGTCGAGGGCGATTTCACCTGCGCCTCGGCGGTCGCGGTGAAGACGGTCGGCCGGAAGGGAATCGCCCGGATCAACAGCGAGAACAACGGGATCGCCCCGATCCTGCCCAACCGCGGCTTCCAGGGCGGAGTGAACGGCATCCGGTCCGACGCGAAAGGCGGCGACCCTGCGGCCCTTCCGGATTTCCAGATGGTGGGGTTTGGCGCGGAATCGGAGACGGAGATGCGGTGGTGCCTGCCGCCGGAGAACGGCAGCTTCCTCGTCTATGTTGCGAGCAGCGCCTCACTTGACCGCGACGTCGACGTTGTCGCCCTCGCCGTCGCGGAAGCCGAGAAGGCGGCGGGCGCCGGATACGACGCAGTCTATCGCGAGCACACCGGATGGTGGCACGAGTTCTGGGCACGTTCGTACGTCAGGCTCTGGGGCTTCGCCGAAGCCGAGGAGATCGAGAAGCACTATACCTACTACTTCTACATCATGGCCTCGTGCTCGCGGGGGAGCGATTTCGCCCCCAACTTCGGCGGACTGCTGTTCAGCCCGCGCGGTGACCTCCGTCACTGGGGCAACATGCAGTGGTGGAGCAATCTTAACCTGACGTACAACGCCGTGCTCCCCTCGGGTCGGCGCGAGCTGATAGAGCCCTATTTCATGATGTACTTCAACGCGTACGACGCGTGGGCGGGAGCCGCGAGGCAGCAGTTCGGGGCCGGCGGGATCTTCATCGGGGAAACGAGCCATGTGCTCGGGCCCGAGCGACTGCCGGAGCACCTGGCCGCGGAGTTGCGCGATTTCCTCCTCGGCCGAGGGCCGGAGGTATTCAGCGGATGCTCGACGCAGCTGAAGGCGCTCGCCCTGAGCCGGCACCCCTTCGAGACGCGCTGGAACTTCAGGTGCAACTACGACAAGGCACCCGACTTCCCGCGATTCGCCTATGTCACACATTTCTTCTGTAACATGGGTTTCTTCGCCTATCAGTACTACCTCCACTACGAGTACACCCACGACCTCGAGTTCCTGGAGCGGGTCGCGTACCCGATGATCCGCGGAGTTGCCGAGTTCTTCAGAACCTATCCGAACACCCGCAAGGGAGCCGACGGTAAGTACCACATCCACGGGACCACCGACGACGAGGACTTCTTGGGCGCGTACGATTCGGCTGGATCGCTCACCGCGATGAAGGGCCTCTATCCGGTTGCCGTCAAGGTCGCCAGGCTCCTCTCGAAGGACGAGGCGCTCATTCCGGTCTGGGAGGAGTTCTGGGAAAACCTGACCGACATTCCGACGAACAGGAACTCCGACGCTGCGAGGAGCACCCCCAGGGGGATCGACAAGGAAGTGTGGATTCCGGCCCTCGGGGACGGATACGCGCGCATGGACGGGAAAACCGCCCTGTGGCCCTGCGTCTACATGGACCTGTGCAACATCCAGACGGAGAAGGTGGCCCCAGAGATCTACAGGATCGGCAGGGATACGGTGGACTACACCTTGAGCCTGCACGACCCGGACGACGCGATGTACACCATGGAAATGTCGCCCTGGCCGCGAATCCAGGCCGGCATGGGCAACAGCACGAGGTTGGTCCCGAACATCTCCGGCCAGCTCCGTTGCGTCAATGCCGCGCGCGAGCACTGCTACTACGGGGAGAACGGCGCCAAGGCGCCGTACATGAACCGGCTGACCGCGCGGGAGGGAATCAACGCCATCAGCGCTCAGCGCCTGGGCAACGCGGCTGCGGGGCTCCAGATGGGGCTGCTCCAGTGTTCGGGCGGCGCCCCCGGTCTCCAGGGCGTCATCCGCCTCTTCCCCGCGTGGGACCTGAGGCACAACGCGGAGTTCGAGCTCTACGCCCGCGACGGCTTCAAGGTCTGGGGGAAGGCGGAGGACGGCGTCGTCGCCCCGGTGGTCATCACCTCGACTCTGGGTGGCCCCTGCCTCGTCGTCAACCCGTGGCGATGCGCGGTCGCCGTGAGCTCTGAAGACGGCAAGCATATCCTCGAAGGAGAGACCATCCGGTTCGAGACCAGGAAAGGCGTGCTCTACACGCTCGCCAAGGCGGTTGTTTCGTAGGCCGCGCCAGGTTGGGAAACGACACTTCCGAAACGCCTTTCTCAGAACTCGAACCGCGCAACCAGCTTGCGCGTCGGCTGCATCTCAAGCGGCTGCTCCAGTCGCAACGTGACGCGCTGCCCGTCAGACTGCGGCGTCGCCCTGACGGCCACGCCGGCAACCGTCCTATCCCGTAGGGTCAAAAAACTCATTCGGCCCTGATTCTATTGAACCTAAGAAGAGCAGTTGAATCGCGTTGCGCGCGCTCCAACTGCTTTTGAATGGCCCGTGGTCGGTCATTGCGTGAGCCTCAGCAGCGTCTGATTGCCCTCAACGACCGGATCGAGCGCCTTTCCTCGCAACCATTTGACGAAAGCGGCCGAGAGAATGATGGCCCAGATCGCCTCGACGCTCAACTGCTCCGCAGTTCGAGCCAGACGAGTTAAGAACTGGCCGATGCGGTTCAGCGCCCGTCGGATCTGATCGCTCA
>JAQBFL010000315.1:0-5834 GCA_032123415.1 bacterium
TGCACCTGTCGAACCTCATGCTATACTGCCCGCACTGCAAGAAGGGCGTCAAGGTGCGCGCCGAGTCTGACGGCAGCCGCAAGGTCAGAAAATGCAAGAAGTGCGGTCACTCGTTTGACGGTTGAGGATAAGCCATGCTCCAGTTGAAGGAAAAGTACAGAAGCGAAGTGCTTCCGAAGCTCAAGAGCGAGCTGGGCGTCAAGAACGTCCTGCGTTTGCCGCGGCTGAAGAAGGTGGTTTTGAACATGGGCATCGGGAATGCCCGGCGCGATCACGCCAAGGAGTTGGCGGAGGATCTGGCGCGCATTGCGGGGCAGCGCCCCGTGGTGACGCGCGCCCGCAAGAGCATATCCAACTTCAAGCTGCGCGAGGGCATGAGCGTGGGGGCGAAGGTCACGCTGCGTGGCGACAGGATGTACGACTTTCTGGACCGCCTGATTCACGTCGCCTTGCCGCGTATTCGCGATTTCCGCGGCATCTCGCCGCGCAGTTTCGACGGCCGCGGCAGCTACACGCTGGGCGTGAAGGAGCAGGCGATTTTCCCCGAGATCGACCCCAACGCCGTGACGACGCCCCAGGGGCTGGACATCACGATCGTGACCACGGGCCGGACGGACGCGGAGGCGCGTCTGCTGCTCAAGCTGCTGGGGATGCCGTTTGCAACGAAATAACGAAGCGGAGGACGGGCGTTGGCTAAGAAATGTCTGAGAATCAAGGCGGCGAGCGAACCGAAGTTCAAGGTTCGCGGGTACAACCGTTGCCGGTTGTGCGGCAGGCCGCGGGCGTTCATCCGGAAGTTCCAGGTCTGTCGCATCTGCTTCCGCGAGCTGGCCGTGGCCGGCCGCATACCGGGCGTGGTCAAGGCGAGTTGGTAAGGACAGGAGTAGCTATGAGTGCATCCGATCCGATTGCGGACATGGTGACTGCGATCCGCAATGCGCAGATGGTTGGGCTGGAGATGGTCGAACTGCCGCATTCGAACTTCAAGACCGAGATGGCGCGCATTCTGAAGCGCGAGGGGTACGTCACGGATTACGTCGTCGAAGGCGGCGTGAAGAAGTCGTTGCGGGTTTACCTTAAGTATGGCGAGGGGCATGCGCCCGTGATCCGCGGGATCAAGCGCGAGAGCAAGTCGGGGCTGAGGCGGTACGCCGCGGCCCAGGAAATCCCGTGGATTCTGGGTGGAATGGGTGTGACGATCGTCAGCACGTCCGCCGGGTTGATGACAGGTAAGGAATCGAGAGCGCGCAATCTCGGCGGCGAGATTGTGTGTTCGGTATGGTGAAGGCGAGGAAGCGCGATGTCCAGGGTTGGTAAGAAGCCGATTGACGTTCCCGCGGGCGTGACGGTGGCCGTGGCAGGCGCCAGGGTGACCGTGAAAGGTCCGAAGGGCGAGCTGGTGATCGATCTGCCGGAGTGCCTGACGGCCGCGGCCGAAGGCAAGACGCTGACGGTCGGGCGGCGGGATGAAACCCGCGGCACCCGCGGGCGGCATGGTCTGTTCCGCACCATGCTGGCCAATGCGGCCGATGGCGTGTGTACGGGATACCGGCGCGATCTGGAGATCCAGGGCGTCGGCTTCAAGGCCGAGCTGCAGGGGCGGGTGCTGACGTTGTCGCTGGGTTTTTCCACTCCCAAGCGCTACGAAGTGCCGTCCGAAGTGCAGGTGGCCGTAGAGGGCGGTACCAAGGTTTTGGTCAGCGGTATAGACAAGCAGAAGGTGGGTGAGGTGGCGGCACGGATACGCGCCTTTCGCCCGGCGGAACCGTACAAGGGCAAGGGCGTTCGTTACGTGGGCGAGCGTGTCCGCCGCAAGGTCGGCAAGACCGTCGCTTAACGTGTGAGGGTTCGGATGGGCATGAAATCTGACAGCAGGAAAGCTCAGCGCACGATACGACACCGGCGTGTACGCCGCAAGGTCAGCGGAACGCCCGAGCGTCCGAGAATGGCGATTGCCGTCTCGAACAAGCACATGTACGTGCAATTCGTCGACGATATGGCCGGCCATACGCTGGCAAGTTCTTCGACCTCGGGAGGCGAGGGGGTAGACGTGCAGAAGGCGGCGGATCTGGGGCGTAAGGCCGCGGCGACTGCCATGGATCGCGGAATCCGCAGCGTGGTGGTGGACCGTGGCGGCTTCACGTTTCACGGTCGCGTGAAGGCGATGGTGGACGCGGCTGTGGCGGCAGGACTTTCCATATCGGTTAAGCCGGCGAAGGAGGAGCAGTGAGAGAATTTGGAAGAGCGCCGGTGTCGGATCTGAACGAACGGGTCGTCTTCATCAACCGCTGTTCGAAGGTCGTCAAGGGCGGCCGTCGGTTCAGTTTCAGCGCGGTGGTTGTCGTGGGCGACCGCAACGGCAAGGTGGGTTTCGGCTTCGGCAAGGCCAACGAAGTGGCGGACGCGATTCGCAAAGGCGGGGAGATAGCCCGCAAGTCGATGAAGTCGATCCGGATGAGGGACAGGACCATCCCGCACGAGACGATCGGCGCGCACAGCGGAGCGCGCGTGTTGCTGAAGCCTGCGTCTCCGGGCACGGGCGTCAGAGCGGGCGGCGGAGCCCGGGCGGTGCTGGATCTGGCCGGCGTGCGCGATGTGCTGGCGAAGTCGCTCGGCAGCAACAATCAGCTCAACGTGGTGATGGCGACGTTCAGTGCGTTGACGTCGCTGCGTACGCGCGAAGAAATTCTGTCGGCGCGCCAGGTGAGCGCGTAAGGCAAGGTCAATCGAGATCTCAGGGGCGGAAGATATGAATCTGCATTCGTTGAAGAACACGGAGGGTGCGCGCAAGAAGCGCAAGCGCGTGGGTCGGGGCATGGCCTCGGGGCACGGCAAGACCTCCACGCGGGGCCACAAGGGACAGATGGCGCGCAAGGGCGCTAACCACAAGGAAGGGTTCGAGGGCGGCCAGATGCGCCTCATCCGGCGCATTCCGAAGCGCGGCTTCACGAACCCGACTCGCGTGGAATACCAGGGTGTCAACGTGTTTGCGCTGGCCTGTTTCGAGGATGGGACTGCGGTGACGGTAAAAACGCTTTTCGCGGCCGGGATCGTTCGCAACGCGGCGGATCGCGTCAAGATCCTCGGCTCGGGCGACTTGTCCCGGAAGCTGACGGTCAAGGCGCATGCGTTTAGCAAGACGGCCCGGGAGAAGATCGAAGCCGCCGGTGGAATGTGCGAGGCAGAGGGGAACTGATGCTTGCAGCATTCACCAACTCGTTGAAGATTCCGGAGCTGCGCAAGCGCATCTTTTTCACGCTGGGGCTGGTGTTCATCTGCCGGCTGGTGGCCAGCGTGCCGACGCCCGGGGTCGACGCCGTGGAACTCGAACGCGTGATTGCCGACATCGAGCGGCAGACGCAGGGCGGGTTCCTGAGCTGGGTCGACCTCTTCAGCGGTGGAGCGTTGCGTAACTGCGCCGTGGGCGCGCTCGGGATCATGCCGTACATCAGCGCGTCGATTATTCTGCAGTTGATGACGGCGATCATACCGGCGCTCGAGCGGCTGGCCCGCGAAGGCGATGCCGGGCGCCAGAAGCTGACGCAGTATACGCGCTACCTAACGCTGGTCATTTGTGTGATCCAGGGCCTGACGCTGGCGATCAACCTGGAAAACCCGGCCATGCTGGGAATCAGCCGGTCGATCGTCATCTCTCCGGGATGGGGGTTCCGGTTGATGACCGTGCTGACGTTGACGACCGGCACCATGATGATGATGCGGCTGGGCGAGCAGATGACCGAGCGCGGCATCGGCAACGGCATCTCGATGGTCATCACCGTCAATATCATCAGCCGCCTGCCGGCCGCCATCTATGCGGCGGCCAACATGTTCAAGCAGGTCGATGGCGTTGCGCAGTTCTCGATTTTCCACTTGGTCGGTCTGCTGGTGATGATCTTCCTGGTGACGGCCGGGACGATTGCCCTGACGCAGGGGCAGCGCAAGGTGCCGATTCACACGACCAAGCGCGTCGTGGGCCGGCGCGTCTACGGCGGGCAGAACACGTACATGCCGCTGCGTGTAAACTACTCCGGCGTCATGCCGATCATCTTCGCCTCCGCGCTGCTGGTTTTCCCGACCGCGGTGCTGCGGCGGTTCGAGTGGTCGCGTCCGCTGGGCGACGCGCTGAACATGGGCGAGCCGTTGTACCTGCTGATGTACGGCGTGATGATCCTGTTCTTCTCGTACTTCTGGGTGGCGACGCAGTTCAACCCGCTGCAGATCGCGGACGATCTGAAGCGCAACGGCGGCTACGTGCCCGGCATCCGCCCGGGGCGTCCGACGGCGGAGTATCTGGACAAGACCATGACGCGGATCACGCTGGTGGGCGCGATCTTCCTGACGGTCATCGCCGTGCTTCCGACGGTCCTGGCGAAGCAGTTTGGGGTGCCGTGGCTGGTGGCTTCGTTCCTCGGCGGTACAAGCCTGCTGATTATCGTGGGCGTGACGCTGGACACCATGAGGCAGGTGGAATCGCACCTGCTGATGAGGCATTACGACGGATTCCTCAAGAAGGGACGCCTGAAGTCGAGGCGGTGACCATGGCCCCCGCGCTGGCCGCGAGGGCGACGGGCGCTGGAAGCCCGCGGGGGGCCGCCTGGATCGTTCGAGATGATAGGTATCAAGAGCGAGGCCGAGCTTGAAGGAATGCGCGCGAGCTGCCGGTGTGCGGCCGGGGTTCGCGACGCCGTGGCGGGTATGGTCGGCCCGGGTGTTACGACGGCTGAGTTGGCGGACTACGCGCACGAGTTGATCTTGAAGGCGGGTGCCGAGAACGCGTTTTTCGGATACCGTGGCTTCCCGGGAAAGGTGTGCGTCTCGGTCAACGACGTGGTGGTTCACGGCGTGCCGGGCCCCCGGCGCATCGAGTTCGGCGACGCGGTGAGTATTGATGTGGGGTTGAAGCTTGGCGGCTTCGTGGGCGATACGGCCACGACCGTGCTGGTGGGTGTGACGGACGCGAGGTTGATCAACCTCGTGCGCACGGCCGAGGAGGCCCTGACGAACGGTATACGGGCGGCGCGAGCCGGGCGGCGGGTGTCAGACATATCGAGCGCGGTGCAGAAGACGGCAGAGGCTGCGGGCTTCTCCGTGGTCAGGGATTTTGTGGGTCACGGCATCGGCAGGGCGATGCACGAGGATCCGCAGGTTCCGAATTACGGACGGCCTGGACGGGGCGCGGTGCTGCGCGCGGGAATGACGTTGGCGATCGAGCCCATGGTGAACATGGGCCGCGCGAAGGTGCAGGTGGACGACGACGGCTGGACGGTGAGGGCGAGTGATGGGATGCCGTCGGCGCATGTGGAGCATGTGATTGCGGTGCGGGACGGAGAACCGGAGATTCTGACTCTGGGATCGAAGGCGTCACGGCCGTCGATTTCGGTGGACTAGGGCCAATGAACGGTGTATTCTGTCCGGCTTTGCGGTCAGATGATGGAGATCAGACGTGAAAGTGCGCAGTTCCGTGAAACGAATATGTGAGCAGTGTAAGATCGTGCGGCGCAAAGGCGTTGTGCGCGTGATCTGTACGAATCCGCGACACAAGCAAAGGCAAGGATAAGGGAGATTCGGGTATGCCACGGCTTCTGGGAGTTGACGTGCCGGGACGGAAGCGCATCGAATACGCGTTGCGCTATGTGCACGGCATCGGGCCCAAACGGGCGCGAGACATCGTTGTTGCAGCCAATCTGGATCCGGCGACGAAGGCGGACGATCTTTCGCCGGACGACCTGCGGCGCGTGATGACGGAGCTGCAGAAGTACAGGATCGAAGGCGATCTGCGCCGCGAGGTGGCGCAGAATGTCAGGCGTCTGATCAGTATCGGGTGTTACCGGGGT
>JAQBFL010000316.1:0-12214 GCA_032123415.1 bacterium
CCATCCCTTTCGTCATCTTCGGCATCTTTCGCTATCTCGACTTGGTCTACCGCCACCGCAAGGGAGACCGTCCCGAGATGATCCTCCTGACGGACTGGCCGCTGCTCCTGGGCATCGCCGCCTACGGAGCGGCCGTCCTGGCCATCTTCTTCTTCGGCGATTTTTTTGCGGGTCAGCCTTGACTTTCTCCGCGAGTTAGCGTAACTTTTCGCACGCTTGACACGTTTTCGGATCGGAACCGGGGGGTGTCTGGCGTCTTTACGTTGAAGGAATACCTGACATGGAACCGTACTCTGTCGTTGCAACGGGTGGAAAACAATACCGCGTCTCGTCCGGAGACCGTCTGCGAGTTGAGAAACTCGACAGCGAGGTCGGCGCCAAGGTCGAGTTGACCGAAGTCCTGGCCGTTTCGGACGGTACGTCGCTGAACGTGGGCCGCCCGACGATCGCGGGCGCCAAGGTCGTGGCAAGCGTCGTCGATCATATCCGCGACGATAAGGTCGTTTCTTTCAAGAAGAAGCGCCGCAAGGGCTATTCACGGAAGATCGGTCACCGCCAGAGCCTGACGGTGATCGAGGTCGAGTCCGTGGGCTGAACGGTCGCGCCCTGCTTGAGAAGCGGGCCTGGGCCGAAACATTGGGAGTCGTATCATGGCAACTAAGAAAAGTGGCAGTTCCGGCAGGAACGGTCGTGACAGCCGGGCCCAACGCCTCGGCGTAAAGCGCTTCGACGGGGAGTTGGTAACCGCGGGATCGATCATCGTGCGGCAGCGCGGCACACGCATTCACCCCGGAACCAACGTCGGTCGCGGCAAGGATGACACGCTGTTCGCGCTGCGCGACGGACGCGTGAAGTTCGAGGGCTCGACGCGTCGCGTGACCATTCTGGCCGAAGCCGCCGTCTGAGATCTCAGTGAAGTCCAGAACCTTCGTCGATACGGTCACGGTCCATCTTGAAGCTGGAAAAGGAGGCAACGGCTCCGCCAGCTTCCGGCGCGAGAAATACGTTCCGCAGGGCGGACCTGACGGCGGCGACGGGGGACGGGGCGGTCACGTCATCGTTCGGGGCGACAAGGACATCGCCTCGCTCGTACACCTCTATTTTCAACCGCACCAGCGTGCCGAGCCCGGCGGCAACGGCAAATGCCAGCAGCAGCACGGCCGGAACGGACGCGACTGTTTGTTGCGCGTGCCGCTGGGAACGGAGATCTGGACCGAGGATCGCACTCAACTCCTGGCCGACGTGGTCGAGGACGGCGCCGAGTTCGTCCTGGCACGCGGCGGCAAGGGGGGGCTGGGCAACTGCCACTTCAAATCGTCCACGCACCAGGCGCCCATCGAGTTCACGCCCGGCGGCGAAGCCGTGCTGATGACGGTTCACATGGAGCTCAAGCTCCTCGCGGACCTGGGCCTGGTGGGGTTCCCGAACGCGGGAAAGTCGTCTCTGCTTTCCTGTATCAGCCACGCGCATCCCAAGGTGGCCGCCTACCCCTTCACGACGCTCAATCCCGTCATCGGCACGATGATGTTCGAGGATTACACGAAACTGACCGTGGCCGACATCCCCGGGATTATCGAGGGCGCTCACAACGGGGTCGGTCTCGGACATGAATTCCTTCGCCACATCGAGCGGGCCTACGCGCTGGTCTACCTGGTGGACATGGCGGGCGTGGATGGCCGGCAGCCCTGGGACGACTACCGTGCACTACGGCGCGAGCTGACGCTGCACGAGAAGTTGCTGGCCGACCGACCGTCCATCATTGTGGCGAACAAGATGGACGAGCCAGAGGCGGTGGCGAACCTCAAGATATTCAAGCGGAAGATTCGCAAGCCGGTCCTGCCCATCTCGGCCCTTTCGGGCGAGGGGATCGATGCCTTGCATGAAGCGCTCGGCACTCTGTGCGACGCCGTCCGCGAGCGGTATCGCCTGGAAATCGCGCGCGCCGCCGTGCCGTCCGGCCGTCCGGACTGATTGCCGGGGCGGATCAGAACGGGCCGGCCACGCCGAACCTCACGAACATGCCGCTATCGACGTCGACGCTTTTGCCGGCGTCCGCCTGAATGGGCTCGTCGAATTCGACCGACCGATCGAATTCGTTGCCGATTGCGCCGACCAACTGCAGTTCGTCCGTGCAGCGGAACGCCGCGCCCAGATGGGCGCTCCAGCCCTTGATCGTGATCTCCTCACGGCCCGTGTCGCCATCGTCCCGCAACGCATAGGTGTCGCTGCTCCAGTCGAACCCGGCGAAGCCGCGCCACCGCGCGGTGACAAACCACGAAGCTTCCGTTTTGGGAAAGCCGACGAGAACGTGCACCGGGGCCACGGGCTCCCAGGCCAGCACCGCCACGGGCAGGACCGCGTTGTCGAAACCCGGCCGCCAGCGCAGGCCGGCCATGCCGGAGAGGGCGGGCGAGAACGACTGAATCCACAGTCCAGAGATAGGGCAGTTAATGCCCCCGCCCGAGAAGACCTCCAGATCGGAGTAGATGCCGGGGGCCGCGCGGACTTGCAGGCCCATGCCGTCGATGTAGCGCCATGTCATGCCGGCGTCGGCGGCCAGGCGCACGAGCTGGTAGGGCATGTCAACCTCCGCCGAGCGCAACGGCAACAGCATGTTGAAGTCCAGCGCCATGTCGACGTCGGACGCAAGGACGTTCTGGAAGGCGGCGAAGTCCCATCTTGCGTCCAACTCGATGAATCCGGTCTTGCCGTAGTCGCCGAAATCGCTCTCGCTCTTGATGGACAGACCCGCCTCATAGACGGGGCGGTAGGGATCGTCCAGGATCTGGCAAGGCCACCCAAGGCCTGCCGCGGGCGGCGCGTACAGTTGCCCCCATGCCGTCGCCATCGATACGCACCAAGCCAAACTCGCCGCCGCGAACTCAAATCGTCGTCTCATGCCGCACCTCGTCTGTCGTCCATTCGCCAAGCGCGCCGGGTCCATTCGCACCCGCCGCCATTCCATCCGCCTGCAACACCGTGCAGTCTACGTCCGAACCGCCACTTGTCCATAGCAAAAGCGGTCATAGGGGTGACAACTCGGGCGCGATCAACCAGGCGCTTGATCGCGATGGCGTATGTCAGGAGGTCAGGAGGTCTGGAATCGGCGAGCAGACAGCGCGCAATAGGACTTCCACGACGGCCGGCTTTCGTCTAGCATAATGCCGTTTGTTGCCTTTCTTGAGGGAGATTGACGCCATGCTCGACATCAAGCGGATTCGCGAAACGCCCGACGCCGTGCGCACGGGCTTGTCCCATAAACAGGTCGACCCGGCCCTCGTCGACGAGGTGCTCCGCATCGACGAAGAGCGCCGCGTGCTGCTGAACGAAGTGGAAACGCTCAAGAGCCGCCGCAACCAGGCCTCCAAGGAGATCGGGCGTCTGCGTAAAGCCGGCGAGGCCACGGCCGCCATGGAAGCCGACGCGCGCGACCTCGGCGACCGTATCGCCGAGATCGATGCCGGCGTACGCCGGATCGGCGAGGACCTGGGCCGTTGTCTGCTGATGCTGCCCAACGTCCCCCACCCCGGCGAGCCGGTCGGCGAGGACTCGTCCGCCAACCGCGTCGTCAAAACCTGGGGCGCGCCGCGCACCTTCGACTTCACGCCGAAGGACCACGTCGAGCTCGGCGAGGCGCTGGGCATCTTGGACTTCGCCCGCGCCACGCGGCTCAGCGCCTCGGGCTTCGCCCTGATGATCGGCCTGGGCTCGCGCCTGCAACGCGCTCTGATCCAGTTCATGCTCGACCTGCACACGAACGAGCACGGCTACACCGAGGTCTGGCCCCCGGTGCTCTGCAACGAGAGCGCAATGACCGGCACGGGCCAACTGCCCAAGATGGCCGAGGACATGTACCGCATGGCGGACGACCCGCTGTACCTGGCGCCCACCGCCGAGGTGCCCGTCACCAACATCTACCGCGAGGAGATCATCGAACGCCCCCTGCCGATCAAGCTGACGGCCTACAGCGCCTGTTTCCGCCGCGAGGCGGGCGCGGCGGGCCGGGAAACGCGCGGCCTGGTCCGCGTGCACCAGTTCGACAAGGTCGAGCTCGTCAAATTCGTGCAGCCCGAGACGTCGTACGACGAGCTGGAGTCCCTGCTTCGCGATGCCGAGGATGTGCTGCAACGCCTCGGTCTGCACTACCGCGTGCTCCAGTTGTGCACCGGCGACCTGAGCTTCGCGGCCGCCAAGTGCTACGACATCGAGCTGTGGGCGCCGGGCCGGCAGGGGTGGCTGGAGGTGTCTTCGTGCAGCAACTTCGAGGACTTCCAGGCCCGCCGCGCGTCCATTCGCACCCGCAACCGCGACGGCAAGACGATCTTCGTACACACCCTCAACGGGTCAGGCGTCGCGTTGCCGCGCCTGGTCGTGGCCATCTTGGAGAACGGCCAGCAGGCCGACGGCAGCGTGGTCCTGCCCAAGGCGATCGTTCCATACATGGGCGGCATCGACCGGATCGTCGCGCCCGTCTGAGTGGGTCGCAGGCGGCCGCCAACGGCCGTGGAGCCCGGCGACATGACGCACAGGATACAGGCTTGGATCGAGCGGCACGCACTGTTGCGGGCCGGGGACCTGGCACTCGCCGCCGTATCGGGCGGGGCCGACTCGGTGGCCATGCTGATCTCGCTGCACGAACTGGCCGGCAGGCTGGGGTTCGCCGTCGAGGTGATCCACCTCGATCATGCCATCCGCAAGGAGTCCGCCGCGGACGCGGCCTTCGTCCGCGACCTCGCGCAACGCCTCGGGCTGCCCGTCACGATCCGGCGCACGCTCGTGCCGCGCCTGGCGCGCGATCGCGGCATCTCCACCGAAATGGCGGCACGCGAGGCGCGGCTGAGTTTCTTCGCCGACAGCGCGCGCCGCCGCGGCGCGGCCTGCGTCGCCACGGCGCATACGGCGGACGACCAGGCCGAGACCGTGCTGCTGCGCCTCCTGCGCGGGTGCGGCCCGCGCGGATTGAGCGGCATCGCGCCCGAATCCCGCTTTGGCGACCTGCGCCTCGTGCATCCGCTCTTGTGCGTCCGACATGCCGAGGTCGTCCGTTATCTCACGGGGCTGCACGTGGCCTGGCGCGAGGATCCATCCAACCGCTGCACCGATTTCCTGCGCAACCGCGTCCGGCACGAGGTGCTGCCGCTGCTGGAGGGCCGGATCAACCCCGCCGCGCGCGACGCCCTGGTCCGCACCGCGGCACTCCTGCGCGAAGACGCCGATTGGCTGGACGCGCTGGGCGAACAGACGCTCGACGTGCTCGTCGCCGCGCCCGGCGGCCCGGACCTGACAGTCGCCGCGCTCAACGCCATGCCCCCCGCCCTCCGCCGTCGCGTCGTGCGCCTGTGGCTTGCCAGGGCGGGGTTGCCGCTCGACTCCCTGCCGTTCGGCGCCATCGAGGACGTGTTGGAGTTGGCCGCCACGGCGCGCGGCACACGCTCTATCGACATGCAGGGCGGCGTCCGCGTCGTCCGCCGATACGGCGTCCTGAGCGCCGCGGCCGGGGGGAGAGAAACGTCCGGCCCGCCGCCGGCCAGCCAGCGCTTGCGCGTTCCGGGGGAGTCGCTGCTCATCGAACAGAACCTGCGCGTGCTGATCGAGCGGAAGCCAGGCCTCGAACGCCAGCCCCATGCCGCCCTGGGCGTCTTTCCCGCCTGGGCCACGCTGTCGGCCAACGCCCTGCGCGGCCGCCGGCTCTGGGTGCGCTCCTGGCGCGCGGGGGACCGCATGGCGCCGCTGGGCATGAAGGGATCGCGCAAGCTGCAGGACATCTTCACCGACGCCAAGGTGCCGGCGCCCGCCCGCGCAGGACTGCCCGTGATCACCGACGGATCGCGCATCGTCTGGCTGCCCGGCTACCGCGTGGCCCGCGGGTTCGAGGTGATCGACCCAGGCCGCAAAGGGCTCCACATCCGCGTCGAGCGGCTCGCGTAACGACACGCCCTGTGCGGGCAATGCATGTGCTTTCTACCGTCTTTTCGGCCCACGGGGACGTTCGCCATCCCAAACGTGTGTATTCCAAGTGGCAGGTTCCTCGATGGAGCGCGAGCGTCCCGCGAGCCGCGTCGGTGGATAGGAGCATGATCTGTCCGCGTGAGTGAGGTCATGGGTCCTCGGGCGGGGATTTGGGGGCGCGACTGAGTGTTGACCTCCACAGCCCGAATGCGGTACATGAGAGGGCGCTGTCGGAGATGACCGCGGGGCGGCGCACGGCGGCAGGCGGTCCGCCCAAACGTTGGTGCGCTTCCCGAAAGGAACTTCCATGATTCAGGGATCCGAGGTGCTTGACACGCTGCGCATGGTCCAGGAGGAGAACCTGGACGTGCGCACGGTGACGATGGGAATCAACATCAACGAATGCATCCGCACGTCCGCGACAGACACGGCCGCCGCGGTCGGGGCCAAGATACGCCTCAAGGCCGGCAACCTCGTGCGCGTCTGCGACCAGATCGCGTCGCGCTACGCGCTGGAAGTCGTCAACAAGCGCGTCGCGGTCTCTCCCGCCAGCATCCTGCTGGAAGCGCGGCGCACGCGCGAGGACGCCCTCAACCTCGCCCGCGCGATGGACGACGCGGCGGCCGCCGTGCACGTCGACCTCATCGGCGGCTTCACGGCGCTGGTCCACAAGGGCATGACGCCCGGCGAACGGCTCCTGATCGAGTCCCTCCCCGAAGTGCTCAGCCGCACGCGGCGCGTCTGCGCCTCGGTGAACGTGGCCTCCACGAAGGCCGGGATCAACGCGGACGCCGTGCTCCTCGTGGCACGCACGCTGCCGGCCATCGCGGAGGCTACGCGCGACCAGAACGGCTTCGGAGCCGCCAAGCTGGTGGTGTTCGCCAACGCCCCGGAGGACAACCCCTTCATGGCCGGCGCCTACCTCGGGGCCGGCGAGGCGGATTGCGTCGTCAACGTCGGCGTCAGCGGTCCGGGCGTCGTCAAACGCGCCATCGAACGCCTGCTGGCGCGCTCCGCCCGCGCCACGCTCGACGAGATCGCCGAGGAGGTCAAGCACACCGCCTTCCGCATCACGCGCACGGGCGAGCTCATCGGCCGCGAGGTCGCGAACGCGCTCGGCGTGCCCTTCGGCGTGGTGGATCTCTCCCTGGCGCCCACACCGCGCGTCGGAGACAGCGTGGGCGAGATCTACCAGGCCATGGGCGTGCGCAGCCTCGGCGCGCCGGGCACGACCGCCGCCGTGGCGCTGCTCAACGACGCCGTCAAGAAGGGCGGGCTCTTCGCATCCAGTTCCGTGGGCGGCCTGTCTGGCGCCTTCATCCCCGTCATGGAGGACCCGGCCCTCGCGGAGGCCGCCGAACGCGGCACGCTCACCCTGGAAAAACTGGAGGCCATGACGGCGGTCTGCTCCGTGGGGTTGGACATGATCCTGTTGCCCGGCAACACCCCCGTCTCGGCGCTGGCCGGGCTGATCCTCGACGAAGCATCCATCGGGGTGGCCAACCGCAAGACCACGGCCGTGCGACTGATCCCCGTACCGGGCAAGTGCGCGGGCGAACGCGTGGACTTCGGCGGCCTCTTCGGCTCCGGCGCGATCATGAAGATCAACTGCCCGGAAGGATCTCAGGAGTTCGTGGAACGCGGCGGGCACATCCCGGCCCCGCTGCACAGCCTGACGAACTGAACGAACTCAGACGGCTTTTTGCGTCTTCCCTGGCGGCGGGTCAGATTGTAGACGAATCGAATGGGTTGGCGAGGTTCAGTCCGATTCCGCCGAAATCGCGAACATTGCGAGTGACTAGCGTGAGTTGGTGCGTCAGGGCGGTTGCCGCAATCATGCTATCCTTGATCGGCATGCTGCTGCCGGTCTGGCGCAGCGCCGCCAGCAATTCAGCCCACCGCAGACCTGTCGCGGCATCCCACTCCAAACAGGCAATCAGGCGGATCCCGCGATCGAACCATGCCTCCAGACGCTGCCGACGCTTACCTTGGGGCAGGAGCAGTATGCCGAACCGTAATTCGCCTAGAATGACAGGGTCTACAGCGATTTCATGTTCATGCCGCCGAAGCCAGTCAAGCACCGTTACGTTCGGTGACGGCTTTGTCGGCTCGCTGAGGACATTGGCATCTACGAGATAGCGCATAGCGTATCGGTATCTTCAGATCTGACTGGCGCAAAGTATCTCTTCTCGGGACAGTTCAGCAACCAGTCGACGAGACCGTCATTGGGCACCGTATCGCGTAGCGCCAATCGATATTCCCCCCTGTCAACTCGTTCGATCTCGAACGTCTGGCCGGGACGCAGGCGATCCCGCCGCCGGATGGATGCCGGAAGTACAATCTGCCCGCGACTGGAAAGCGTGGTTTTCATAACCGTAAGATACCATCTTACGCCGTTCCCGTGCAAGCGTGTATTGTGGCCCCTCCAACCCCTATCCGGGACATGAATGTCCAACAACGAACTCAGATCTCGCGGCCGACGGCGGCAGCCACCGCGCGCAACCGCTCCATCAGGGCCGCGAAAACCGGCGGCGTCAGCGACTGCGACCCGTCCGAGAGCGCCTCGTGCGGATTGGGGTGCACCTCGATCATGATGCCGTCCGCCCCCGCCGCCACCGCGGCCAGGGCCATGTCCGGCACATAGGCCGCAACCCCCGTGCCGTGACTGGGGTCCACCACGACCGGCAGATGCGTCTCGCGCTTCAACACGGTCACCGCGCTCAGGTCCAGCGTGTTCCGCGTCGCGGTCTCGAACGTGCGGATGCCGCGTTCGCACAGGATGACGTTCATGTTCCCCTGGGACATGATGTACTCCGCGGACATGAGCCATTCCTGGATCGTGTTGGCCAGCCCCCGCTTGAGCAGCACGGGCTTGTGGAGTTGCCCCACGGCTTTCAGCAGATCGAAGTTCTGCATGTTGCGCGCGCCGATCTGGATCAGGTCGGCGGTTTCCGCCACCAGGGCCAGCGTGCTCTCTTTCATGGCTTCGGTGTCGATCGGCAGCCCCGTGCGGTTGCGCGCTTCCGCGAGCCACTCGAGCGCCAGCGCCTTGTGCCCCTGAAAGGAGTACGGCGAGGAACGCGGCTTGTACGCACCGCCCCTGAGCACGGCCGCGCCCGCCGCGCGAACGGCCTCGGCGGTCTCGCAGATCTGGTCCAGGCTCTCAACGCTGCACGGGCCGGCGATCACCGGAATCCGCTTGCCGCCAAACACGATTTTCCCGCCCACGGTCACCAGGGTCCGATCGCGTCGCAATTCCTTGCCGGCCAGCTTGTACGGCTTGAGAATCGGAATCACGCGTTCCACCCCGGCGGAGGTCTCGATCGCCTGGAGGCGAGTCTTGCCCCGTTCGTCGCCGATCGCGCCGATCACGGTCCGCTCGACGCCGTAAATCGGGTGCGCCTTGTAGCCCAGCGACTCGATCTCTTTTTCGACGTCCGCAATCTCCTGGCGCGACGCGCCCTCCCTCATCACAATGATCATATCCTGACCTCAATACCGCCCTTGGGCGGCCTCTTCTCGATCTTCGCGTCCCGTGCGATCCACCGCGATCATGATAATCCGGACGGCCTCCCCGCGGCAAGACAAACCCCCCGCTAAGACCGTTGAGCCACCCGCCCCCCCGGAAACACGGTCGGAGGGGAACCCGACCTTCCGGAAAACCGTCCGAACCGCCCGAGGTCACCACGGGAGGGCCGGCCTCCACGCCGACCGCGGGGGGTTTGCCGGAGACCCGGCCGGTTCACAGATGAATTGATTTCCTTCCCCGCGGTCGCTAGAATTCTACGCCATGCTGAAATTCATAGCCGCCGCAGTGACAGGTCTAATGGTCGTGACATCCGGCGCCGTGGCGCAAGAGCCTGGCCGGGAAACGGTGCGCACCTTCCGGCTGGAGTCCGCCAAGGGCGGCAACCCGCTTGGACCGTTCGTGCGGCGCAATGACCAGCGCCTGGCCATCGCGGACGACTTCTTCAGGGTCGAAACGCCCCTCGACGACGATATCGAGTTCGTGTCGGAACGGACGGGACAGCGCTTCGGGCCCTACGATTTCGTCGAGGGTCGCCTCGTGCGTCTCGGCCCCGAGATGTACACGCTCATCGACATCCGGTCCATCGAGATCCCTAGGGCCGACCGGGCCGCGCCTCGGCCGGCCCCGCGACCGTCTCCCCCGCCCGTCATCGACCCGCTGCCGCCACTGACGCCGCCGGTCATCGACGTGGACATTGCGCCGATCGAACCGCCGCCCACGGCGCCTTCGGGTGGCAGGCAGCAACCCGCGGTTCGCACACCGGTCCGTCCCCCGCCCGTCGTGCCGCGGCCGCGCCGGGCGCCCCTCGGGATCGGCCTCGGCGCAGGCGTGCGCGTGTTCGATGTGTCGGACTACGACATCGAGGCCAACGCGGCGCTCGAGATCGAGCCCTTCTCGCGCGAGACGTCGATTTCGCGACATGGTGTTTTCGCACAATGCTCGATGTCCGTCCTCAGCCTCTCTGCGGGCTACGCCTTCAACGTTGAGACGTACGATTCGCTCGACACGGGCTTCGTGGCGGGCGACATTTCCGTTGCCGAGGGGTCGGGTTGGTGGGTTGCGGCCGACCTGGCGGTTCCCGTCTGGAAACGCGACAACTGGTCTGTCGGCCTGACGGCTTGCGCGGCCTATCGCGACGAGAGCGTCACGCTCGAATACAGCGGGTGGGAGTCAGCGCCTCTGCTCGTCGTCGGGACCAACGAAGTCGACGAAACCGTCGAGCCCGATCTGGCGTGGAGCTTCGGCGAGCGCGAGCGCGACATGTCCCTTTCCGAAGCCCGGGTCGACGCGGGCGCGGAGGCCGCCTACACCTCTGGAGTCTGGCAGTTCCACGCCGGGCTGCGTACTCTGCTCTTTTCGGAACTGGACGGCAGCGCACGGATCGAGAGTGACGACGGCGACATCGAGATCGAGATCGATCGCGCCGGCAGCCGCGTCACGCTCACGGCCGGTCTGCGCGTCAAGGCCACGGGTCTGACTTGGTTCGGCGAGGCCCGCGCGGGCGCGGAGAATTCCGTGTCCGCCGGTTTCGTGCGCCAATTCTGACAGCGCGGCAAAAGCACCACCGGACGGACCCGACGCAACAAGGGAGATAGACAGCGATGCACGGCAAACGCCTGCCTTTCGATAGAGAATGGATCGAGAAGCTCACGACCCGCTTTCCAACTCCCTTCCACCTGTACGACGAAGCCGGCATCCGCCGCAACGCGCGCGCCCTGCGGGCCGCTTTCGCCTGGAACCCGGGATTCAAGGAGTACTTCGCCGTCAAAGCCGCGCCCAACCCCTTTCTTCTGAAGATCCTCAAGGCGGAGGGGTTCGGCGCCGATTGCAGCTCCATGACCGAACTGCTCCTGGCCGAGCGCACCGGCATCCGCGGCGAGGAAATCATGTTCACGTCCAACGACACGCCCGACGAGGAGTACGGCAAGGCGCGCGAGCTGGGCGCCATCGTCAACCTCGACGACATCACGCACATCGCCTGCCTGGAGCGCGTGGCGGGGCTGCCTGAACTCGTGAGCTTCCGCTAC
The DNA here is from genome assembly GCA_032123415.1 of bacterium. GTDB lineage: Bacteria > Verrucomicrobiota > Kiritimatiellia > UBA8416 > JADHWI01 > JAQBFL01. Next base: position 11,506 of record JAQBFL010000316.1, read on the forward strand.
AACCCGGGTCCCCTGCGGCAGGGCAATGCCATCATCGGCCATCCGGAGGATGCGAAGTACGGTTTCACCCGGCCGCAGCTCTTCGAGGGCTACCGCCTGCTGCGCGACAAGGGGGTGCGGCGGTTCGGCATCCACGCCATGGTGGCGTCCAACGAGCTGAACCCCGCCTACTTCGTCGAGACAGCCGGCATGCTGTTCGACCTGGTGGGCGAAATCTCCCGCGAGCTCGGCATCCGTTTCGAGTTCGTAAACATCGGCGGCGGCATCGGCATACCCTACAAGCCGGAGCAGGCGCCTGTCGACCTGGACGAGGTGGGCCGCGGCATTCGCGAGTGCTACCGGGCGCGGATCGAAGCCGCGGGGCTGGGGCCGATCAAGCTGCTCATGGAGTGCGGCCGAATGGTGACCGGACCCTACGGTTACCTCGTATCCCGCGTGCTGCACATCAAGCGGACCTATAAGACCTACATCGGTCTGGACGCCTGCATGGTCCATCTCATGCGCCCCGCCATGTACGGCGCCTACCACCACATCACCGTGATGGACCGGGAAGACGCCGCGCCCGCGGAGAAGGTCGACGTGACCGGGTCGCTGTGCGAAAACAACGACAAGTTCGCGATCGACCGTCCCCTGCCGGCGGTCTCCGTGGGCGACCTGGTCGTCATCCACGATGCCGGCGCCCACGGCCACGCCATGGGCTTCAACTACA
>JAQBFL010000317.1:0-3616 GCA_032123415.1 bacterium
TGGCGGGAGAACATCATTCTGAAGGAGAAGGTTGATGCGGAGATTGGGGCGCAGGAGGGAGGGCCACGCCCGTCTTGATCGGGCACCGGCCGTCCCCTCGGATTTCCCGACTTCCCCGCCTCAAACATGACGCACCCCGCCTGTTATCAACCCATTCCCCACCCATCCCTCTCACATAACGTCAAAAATCAACACCTCCGCCTCCTTCCACCCCTCCGTCACCGAGTCTCTCCCATTTTACGCTTTCAGCTTTCTGCTTTCAGCTTTTCTCCGTCCGGCTCGTAAAAAGGTTAATCTAGAGCATTGACACAACTAGTACCTTGTGATACATTGTAGTCAATCGACAGGGGGTGGATGTCATGGACTATTTCGACAACTGGGTTGTTCAGGCGCGCAAAGGGCTGCTGGAGCTCTGCGTACTCAATGCCTTGGAGACGTCGGAACGCTACGGATACGACCTGGTCAAGGCTTTGGTGGGAACGCCTGGCCTGGGCGTGACGGAGGGGACGCTTTACCCGTTGCTTTCGCGTTTGCGTGTGCAGGGCCTGGTCAGTACGCGCCTGGAGGAGTCCGCCGAAGGACCCGCGCGCAAGTACTACGCACTGACGGCGAAAGGGCGCGAAACGGCAGCCCTGATGAACCGGCATATGGAGCTTCTGGTGGTGGGCAGTCGGGAACTGAGGAGACAGGGAGGCGGCAATGATTGAATGGACCGATTCGGCAAAAGCGGAGCTGAAGCGATACCTGGCGCACGTACACGAACGTCTGGAGCAGTCGGGTGCGGACCCCGGCGAAGTGGAGGACGACCTTCTGCGGCATATCAACGAAGAAGCCGCCGCGGCCGGGTTGGCCGTTGTCACGCGGGAGGACGTGGTACGCTTGGGCGATCGGATGGGATTGCCGGCCGGTGAGTCGCCGGTGGACGTTCGCGCGGCGACGGCTGACGCGGGTCTGCCGTCGCGCCGGCGTCGCAGCGGTTTCGGATTGGGCACAGCTTTCTTCGCCGGCTTCATTCTGCCGATGATCGCGCTACTCTTGGAACTCTTTACCGGAATGTGCGGCAGCATCTTCTTCGATCCGATTCCCACGCTCTGGCATATCTTGCTGGTCGCCGCCGTGCCGGTCGCCGCCATAGCGGCCTGCCTGGCCCTCTGGCGCGGGCACAGCTCGCAGCCGAAGCTGTTGGGATGGCTGAACGGGATTGCGGTTGGCGTGGCACTGTACTACACGATCGTCTTCATTCCGCTGACGCCCTTCGCGTTCATCGGAATCATCTACTTCGGGCTGGGACTGATCCCGTTGGCGCCGCTCTTCTCGCTCTGCGCGTCTCTGGCATTGCGCCGCAAGCTGCGTGCACTGTTGCCGCAGAACGTCAAGCCTGCTCTCTGGCGCTGCATCGTGCTGGTGCTGGTTGTGCTGGTTGTCATCGATGCGCCCAAGACGATTACGATGGCGGTCACGCAACGCGCCGCGCGCGGGACGGCCGCGCAACGCGCACGCGCGGTGCGGATCCTGCGCCGCGTCGGCAGTAAAGACGTTTTGCTCCGGGCCTGCTACGGCGTCAATAAGCCGGTCACGGACATGGCGGGTTTTCTGTTCCGCGCCTTCACCCGTCCCGTTCCGGCGGCGCAGATCCAGGACGTCTACTATCGCGTTACGGGTACCCCGTACAACGCGGTGCCGCCGCCGGAGCTGCGCGGGTTGCGCCGCGGCGTGCTGGTGTCGGGAGACGAGTGGGACTTCGGGCAGGCGGGCGATGCCGTGGCCGCCCGTGTGCGGGGGCTGCAACTGCAGCAGTCGCGCCTGGATGGGCGCATCGACGCCGAAGCGGGCACGGCCTACACCGAATGGACGATGCTCTTTCACAACAGCGCGGCGCGTCAGCACGAGGCGCGCGCCCTTGTGGCCTTACCGCCTGACTCGGTGGTCTCCCGCGTGACGCTCTGGATCGACGGCGAAGAACGTGAAGCGGCCTATGCGGGGCGCAGCAAGGTCAAGGAGGCCTACAAGCGGGTGGTGCAACGCCGGCGTGATCCGGTGCTGGTGACCACCAGCGGCCGCGACCGGGTTCTGATGCAGTGCTTCCCGGTACCACCGGACGGTGGCACGATGAAAATCAAGATCGGCATCACATCGTCTCTTTCCCTGGAATCGATGGAATCCGGATTGCTCGCCTTGCCGCATTTCGAGGAACAGAACTTCGGTGTCGCCGCCGAGGCGAGACACGCCGCCTGGTTCGAGGCGGACAGCCGGATCACTGCGGCCGGCGCCGTGCCGGAGTTGAAGGAAGAGAGCGTTGCGGCGGGCAAGTATGCTTTGCGCGGCATGCTGAGCGATACCGAGTTGAGCGAAGGGCGGACGCTACGGGTGGGCCGTCCGGCCGGCGCCGTCGCGGCCTGGACGGCGGCGGAACGCGGACCGATCAACCATGTGGTGCGCCAGGAGATCGTCGATGCCGGCACCGGGAAGCCGTCACGGTTGGCTATCGTCATCGACGGTTCACGACGGATGGAACCCTATGCCAAACTCGTCGCGGAGCAGGTCGGACGGCTTGCGGAAATCATGCCGTGCGACGTTTACCTGGCGTCCGACACGGTCATGGACCTCACCCCAACCCCGCGCGGCCGCATGGAACCGGGCCCGCTCGAAGCGGCGGTCCGCGCGGTCCGTTACCGGGGCGGTTGCGACAACGTGGCGGCGTTGAGCGAGGCCTGGGACGCCGTAGCCGGTACGCCGGGCAGTGCGATTTTGTGGCTGCACGCCACCCAGCCGATCGAGTTTGACGACGTCGAGGCCCTGGTCCAACGTTTCGAGCGGCGGCCGGGCCATCCCGTGTTGCTGGACTACCAGTTTGGCGTCGGTCCCAACACGATCGCCCGCAAGCTGGGCGACCTGGAGTCCTTCCAGTGGGTGCCGCGATTGCTGGGTCCGGCCGAAGACCTGCCGCGGTTGGCAGCGCAATGGAAGGGCACGCTTCCGTTGCTGAGCTACAAGCGCTGGGTCGCGCCGGTGGCCGCGGAACCGCCACCGGGCCGTGAGACCGATCTGCACCTGGCGCGGCTCTGGGCCCATGAAGAGATTCTGCGCTTGGGCCGTTCGCGGGCCGAATCGGCGCACGATGACGCATTGAAACTGGCGATGAGCTACCTGCTCGTGACCCCTGTTTCCGGCGCGGTGGTACTGGAGACCGAGCAGCAATACAAGCAGGCGGGCCTGGAACCGGTCGATCCGCACCTGGCGCCGAACGTCGTGCCCGAACCGGCGACCTGGGCGCTGCTGCTGGTTGGGGCGGTGGCCATGGGGCTGAAGATCATGCGGAGCCATCGTCGGCGGGGCGGGGCTCATGCGTAGCGGGCGCCGGCGAAAGGTGCGTTTGCTGCTGCAACTCGCGGGCGGGCTGCTTTTGATCGCGCCCAGCGTGGTGCCTTTCTGCCTGTTCGGCCCCAGGGACGCGATCTATGCAATCGGATCGATCCGCGAGGAGTTCCGCCCGGATAGCTGGCCCGCGCGCTGTTCGAACTACGCGATCTACGCGTTCATCCTCTCATTGCCGGCCATGGGGAGCTACGTCAGGGGGCGTCGGGGTCACGTCTCAACAATCAACAATATGGACTTG
>JAQBFL010000318.1:0-3489 GCA_032123415.1 bacterium
GCCATTGGTCGCGCGTCAGCGTGGTCCATTCCTGGGAGACCTGCCTCTTGCCAGCGTAGTTGCGGTGGCTGCCGGCGCGCAGGACCAATCGGTCATATTCGGGCGCGCCTGTTTCCGCGTTGGCGGGGGCGTTTTCGAAGACATGGTAGGCGAGTTTGCCTTTGTCGAAGCGCTTCTTGAATCCGAGACGCAGGGAACGTTTCAGGTCGGGAGATTCGGGATCGTCCGCAAAGCGGCTGTGCGGCTTGATGCCGACGATTTGCGAGCCGAACGCCTTGCGCCCGTCCGCATAGACCAGTTCCACCGACGCCGGCCGTTCGTTGAGGTTGTCGTCTATCTCGTTTCCGTAGATGTCATCGTCCTGTGCGGTGTAGATCCCGTACGCCCCGAACAAATCGAGCGGATCCATGGCCACGGACAGGGTCGGTATGGCCTTGAGCGCCTCGGCGACGATGCCGCTGTAATCCTGGTGGCTGACGACATTCGTGTCCATGGCATAGTCGGAGTCGATGACGTAGTTGCTTCCCAGGAGCGTATAGGCCCAATTGGTCGGATAGCCGGTCGGCTGGGCGCCCTGTCCGACGATCTCGGCGGCGAAGAGATAGGTTTGCGCATCGATGTTCGAGGGGCGTTTGCCTTCATCAAGGGCAAAGGCGCGCAGCACGGTGGAGCCGGAGATGACAATACGGGCAGGCTCTTGCGTGACGCCGCCATGCGCAATGGTCGGGGCGCTGCCGTCCAGGGTATAGTAGATTGTGGCGTTGCCGGCTACCGTGGACACTTCCGTCGTGAATGCAGCGGTGTAGAACCCGCGAACGATCGTGAATTCCGTGTCTCCCGTCTCTTCGGGCCTGATGTCGGGAACCTCGTTCGTATCCACGTCGACGAACTCGTCGGCGCCGATGTCGACGAACGACGCGTCATTGACCCGGCGGGGATCGTCCCAGCGGGCTTCGTTATCGATGTCGCGCCACGCCATGCCAATGGCGCTGCCCGCGTCAATGCAGGGCGACTCGGGATGCAGGGTGTAGAGAGCCGTCAGGAGCGGATCGGCATCGATATTCCCCACGCCCCCCCACTCGCCGCGCAGACAGGAAGTGTCAATGGCGACATTGCTCCCGCCGGCCGTCAAAATGCCGTCGTTGCCGTTTCGCCACAGGATCGAGTTGGCGATCGCCGGGCAACTGCCGGCCGCGGCGTACACCCCGCCGCCCTGCGGGGCTGTGTTGTCGGCGATTGTGCAGTTGACCACACTCGGGACGGCTGAGTCGCAGAAGATGCCTCCTCCCGAGGATGACGCTGCGTTGCCCGCGACGATGCAGTTTCGGATCGAGGGCGACGAGCCGTCGAGCAGGGCGATTCCGCCGCCCTCGGCCGCCGAGCAACGCATGATGACGCAACGGACGATCGTGGGGCTCGACTCATTGTCGCACAAAATGCCTCCACCCTGGCCCGCCACGCTCCCGTTACGGATGGTGACCCCGGCAAGCACCGACGACCCATTCTGCCCCGCGTCGAACACGACGCCCTGGGCGGCGTTCTGGCAGTCGATCACGCAGTCCGCGGCACCGTTGGCCGACGTGAGCATGACCGGGTGCGCCGGAAAGTCGATGTCCCGGTTGCCCGCGCCGGTGTAGACGCCGTCGGCCACGGCGACGATGTCGTAGGCGTTGGTGGCGGCGTCCAGGGCGGCCTGGATGTTGGTGGCTGCCGTGGCCCAGGAGGCGAACGGCGCGGTGTGCGAGCCGGCGAGCGAGATGTGATGGGTCGGAGTTGGGGTCGACTGCGAGTCAGAGGGATTCGTGCCGTGGGTGTACTCGTAGAGATTCGGATAGCCGTCGCCATCCGGGTCGCCCACTTCATCGGACGGATCGAGGGGGTCGAGGCCGTAGATTCGTTCCCACCAGTCTGGCAGGTCGTCGACATCGACGTTCGCGTATTCATGAACACCGATGTCGACTGTCGAGACGGCGTTGGAGCGGCCGGGATGGTCCCAGCGCGCCTGGCCTTCGATGTCGCGCGACGGAGCGCCGTCGGCGCTGCCGGCATCGATGCAGGGTGAGTTGGCAGAGAGATGCCTATCGTCGTGGAACTCGGGATCGGCGCTGCTGTTGCCCGTGCCGGCGAAGCCGCCCTGGACGTTACAGTAGGAGATGGTGGCTCCGCCGCTGTTCACGATCTGGGCCGGCGTGTTGCCGCGGATGATGCAGTTGCGGACGTCTCCACCGCCGCCAGCCAAGTTGTAGACGTACAAGCCCCCACCGGAGGAGCCTCCAGAGTTGTTGAGAATGAGACAGTTTCGAATGGTCGGTGCACATTTGTAGATGCACACGCCGCCACCGCTGTACCCGCTCGTACTGGTGTTGTTGCGAATGATGCAGTTCTCCGCCATCGCGTTGCCCGACTCGTTGAAGTCAAGCCCCGCATCGTAGGGGGCGGTATTGCCTTCGATCACGCATCGCTTGACGACGGCCGCGGACCGGAACAGGTCAATCCCACCTGTCCATTCGGTGGCGGTGTTGCTGACAACGATACAGTCCTGGATCGTGGCGGATGCGTTCGCGCACTGAATGCCTCCGCCATACACCCCGATGCCCTTACGAATCGTGAAGCCTGAAAGCACGGCAGCCAGGCTCTCGCCATCGTCGAACACGACGCCCTGGGCGGCGTTCTGGCAGTCGATCACGCAGTCGGCGGCACCGTTGGCCGACATGAGCATCACGCTGCGTCCGCCGAAGTCCAGGGCGCGGTTGCCCGCGCCGGTGTAGACGCCGTCGGCCACGGAGACGATGTCGTAGGCGTTGGTCGCGGCGTCGAGCGCGGCCTGGATGCTGGTGGCGGCCGCGGTCCACGAGGCGAACGGCGCGGTGTGCGAGCCTGTCAGCGAGACGTAGTGCGTCGGCGACGGGACGGAGGCGGCGTTCGTGTACACCGTGGCGTGGGAGTACTCATAGACGTTCAGAAACCCGTCATGGTCGGCGTCCTCGAAGGCGTCGTCGGGGTCGAGCGGGTCGAGGCCGTGCGCCGCTTCCCAGCCGTCAGGAATGCCGTCGGCGTCGGCGTCGGCGTCGAGGGGGTCCGTGCCGACCTGGCATTCCTGCAGGTTGGTCAGTCCGTCCTCGTCGGGATCGTCAGCCGCATCGTCCGCAAGCGGATTGGTGCCGTGGGCCACCTCCCAGCCGTCGAGCAGACCATCCGCGTCGCTGTCGGCCGATTGCGGATTCAGGCCTTGATCAAGTTCCCACCAGTCGCGCAGACCGTCGCCGTCGGTGTCGACGCACTCGTCGGCGCCCATGTCGACGATGGAGATGACGTTCGTGCGGCCGGGGTAGTCCCAACGCGCCTCACCGTCAAGATCCAGCGCGGGGGCATTGGTCGGTCTGCCGGCGTCGATGCACGGGGAGTTGGTCGGGATGCGCCAACCGTCGACCAGCAGCGGGTTGGAGGAGATGTTGCCCGTGCCCGTGTAGCCGCCTTGAACGCAACTAT
>JAQBFL010000319.1:0-4841 GCA_032123415.1 bacterium
TCCTGGCCATCCAGGCACGCTTCGTGGACGCAGGGGTGAGCCATCTGGTGAGCATCGCATCGGGAGATATGATCAGCCAAGACGCTCTGTGAGAGTAGGCCCTTTCACCGGATGTCGGCCTGTTTTCGACCGGCCCGCTACCGCCGGGCCAGGTCACCCACATACGTTACAGACGCTTCCCGTCTATTGAAGTGCTGACTCAGAGATCACAGTCCTTCGGGTAGTACTTCATATATCCACGAGCGGGTCGGAAAGAAGCGTATGTAACGTATCTGGGCAGGAGATCCGGGCACGCGCGACGCGTTCCGGACGGCGTGAAATCACCGCGACTTGGGACGGGGAAGGAGGCGGGGAGAACCGTGCGGAAACGTGTACGAACGTCCCTGACATCGGGCGACACGTTACCAGCCGCCCGGCAATTGCGCAGAAATGCCTGTCTTTATTGACTGGCGGAGAGGGCGGGATTCGAACCCGCGGTGCCCTTTAGGAGCACACAGCATTTCCAGTGCTGCACCTTCGGCCGCTCGGTCACCTCTCCTGCATACCACCCGCCCATGCCTCGGGCAGGCGTCGATATAATCCATAGAACTTACCATCTCCCCCACCCCATGACAAGCCGTAAGGCGCGAACCCGGGTTGACACGCGGCGCATCGACGGGCACAATGTCTTTCTTCAAACCGTGGCGCGGAAAGGAAGCCGCCTTATGGCAGGGATTTCAAAACGGATAAAGATCGGAGTGTTCGCCCGCTACGTCCTCCTCTCTCTGAAGGCCACCCGATGAACGACTCGCACCCATCCCCCCGTGAGAATCTTCTCCGCACGCTCCGCCGCCAGGGGTTCGACCGCGTCCCCGTCGATCCCAACGCCTTCTGCCCCGACCAGTGCGCCGCCTTCAAGACGCGCTTTGGACACGAGGATGTCGAGGGCTTCTTCGAAAGCCCCGTCCGCATGGTCGGCTGCCCCATGCGCGCCACACACGCCGACGGCCTGGCGCTCTACCCGCGCGAGCAACTGCCGCCGGACGCGACGATCGACGACTGGGGCGTCGCCCATTCGCACCGCCCCGGCTGCTGGCACATGACGCACATGCACCACCCCCTCGCCGGGGAGGAAGTGACGCTCGGTGAGATCGAGCGCCATCCGCTTCCCGCACATGACGAGACCGCGATGCCCGGGCTGCGCGCCCACATCGCGGCGCTGCACGCCCGCGGGCTCGCGGCGATGGGCGGGATGGCCTGCACCGTCTGGGAGCGCGCCTGGTACCTGCGCTCCATGGAAGACCTCATGACCGATATGATGCTGGACGACCCGCGCGCCACGCGGCTGCTCGACCGCGTCACGGACCACGCCTGCCGCACGATCGAGGCCTTCGCGCGCGCCGGCGCGGACATCGCGCACCTCGGCGACGACATCGGCATGCAGTCCACCCCCATGATGGCGGTCGAGTTGTGGCGCGCGTGGCTCAAACCCCGCCTTGCACGGGTCATCGCCGCCGGCCGCACCGTGAAGCCGGATCTGCTCGTCTTCTATCACTCGTGCGGGCATGTGACGCCTTTCATCCCCGACTTGATCGACGCCGGGGTCGACATACTCAACCCCGTCCAACCCGAGAGCATGGACCTGGCCGACGCGCTGCGACTGTCTGGGGGACGGCTGGCGTTCTGGGGAACGATCGGCACGCAGCGCGTGCTGCCGTTCGGAACGCCGGACGAGGTTCGGGACGCCGTACGGCGGAACCTGGAACTGTGCGGCCCACGGGGCGGCATCGTCATCGGCCCAACCCACATGGTCGAGCCGGAAGTTCCCTGGGAGAACCTGCTCGCCATGCGCGATGCCGCCGCGGCATATTCGACCGAACCATGACGGAGACTGACGACATGATACTGAAGACTTTGCCCGGAGATTTCGCGACCGGCGGCGACCCGTGGTCCGATTCCTTCATGCTCGAGCCCCTGGGCCCGATGCGGCCCCCGGAGATTCCGGTGCGCGATGAAGCATAAGATCAATGGTAAGACCCTCGCCATCGCCCTGGCCGCGGTGGCGCTCGTCGTCTTCCTGGCGACGCAGGCCGTCCTTCAGACGCGGCTGACCGAGTTGGTCCGCCGACACCTCCTGCCCGTGGTTTCCGAAAGGCTCGGCGTGAAGATCGCCCTCGCATCCGCCCGCGTCAACCTGCTGCGCGGCGAGTTGCGCCTCGCGGGTGTCGAACTCGGGCAACCCGCGGGCTTCGACGGCGCGCCGCTGCTCGCCGTCGACGCGGCGACTCTGCGGCTTGGCGGCCGTCGCCTCATGGACGGCGACCTCTTCACGATCCGAAAGGCGCTGTTCAGCGGGGCCAGCCTGACCTTGGTGCGGGATGCCGATGGCGACTTGAACGTCGTTGCGGTCAGCGAGCATACACGAGCAGACGCCACGGACGCAGCGGCTCCAGCGCTCCCAACCCCCGCGAGCGCGGCCGTAGCGCCCGCGGCGTCACGGCGCAGCGCCACGACCAGGAGTCTTCCTCGAATGCAGGTCGATGGCCTGCTGATGCCGTTGTGCGTTCGTTTCCTGGACTCGAAGATTCGGCCGTCCGAGACGTTGGAGATCGCGATCGACCTCCGCCTGTCCGGACGGAATCTCACGGCCTTCGGGCTGCCGTCCGATCCGTGGGGGAGCTTCGACATCGAAGGCGCCCACGCCGACCACCCGCAACGCGGGACGATACAGATCGCGGGTTCCATCGCCCCCATCACGGATGCCGGAAGCCTGTCGTTCGCCTTGGAAGGCGCCATCAGCGATATCGATCCCGCCTGGGTGATGCCCTACATCGAGGCCGGGGATGCGCGCTGCACCGCGATGGACCTGGGCGTGTCGCTCCACTGCGAGCGCGGCGTGTTCGACGGGGCTCGCTCCGTCCTGACGCTGCGCATGCGCGACGTGAGCCTGGTCGGGAAACTGGCCGAACGAACTCCCAAGCCCTTTCGGTCGTTGCCCGAACTCGCGCTCTCCATTCCGGTTTCCGGCCCCCTGGAGCATCCCGAGCTGAACTGGACCTACGCCGTGATCTCCGCGTTGAACGAAGAGTTCCGCAAGCAATCTCCCCAAGCTCTGACCGAAGGCGCCGTCGGAGTTCTCGCGGACGCCATCTCGAAGGCTGCCGTCGACACGAACGCATCGGCGGCGGCAACACAACTTCTGAACGAGGTGTTGAACGAAAAGCAAAAACGACGGGTCTCGCGCTTTCTCGAGAAGCTCGGGGCCGACTAGGAGGGCGCCGACCATGAATCCGAAGCTACAGATGATCTTCGATCGCCGCAGCGTGCGGAAGTACACGGCGGACAAACTGTCCGACCAAGTGGTGGCCGACCTGCTGGAAGCCGCCATGGCCGCGCCGTCGGCCTGCTGCAAAGACCCGTGGCATTTCGTCGTCGTGCGCGACCGTGCAAGGCTGGCGCAGCTCGCCGAGGGGTTGCCCAACGGCAAGATGCTGGCCGACGCGGCCGCAGGCTTCATCGTGTGCGGCAGCCTTCATGAGGCGCACGCCAACTCCGAATCGTTCCTGCTTCAAGATTGCGGCGCCGCCATCGAGAACCTGCTGCTGGCGGCCTCGGCGCTCGGCCTCGGCGCCGTGTGGCTCGGCATCCAGCCCCGTCCGGAACGCGCGGCGCACGTCGCGCAAGTGCTGGGCATCCCTGACGGCATGATCGTCGTCTCGGCCATCGCCGTGGGCGTTCCCGCCGAACGGCCCCCGGCGCGCACGCGTTACAACGCCGCCAAGGTGCACGACGAACGGTGGTGACAGCGCTGGCCCGCGTTTCGCACTTTCCGCCGCGCAGGAGCATTTCATTGACCTGTGCCGGCTGGTCGGCCATCCCACCCCCGCCGAGGCCGGCCCGACCGCGGAAGAGCTTCTGCTGCGAGAAGGGCGCGGCCAAACACGGCCCTTCGACAGATGCGGAGCAAGCGGCGCGCGGCTTTGCGGACGTCTGGTCTTCTCGCGCTTCCTCGAAGAATTCCGTTTCCGAAAACGGTCGTTTCTCGCGCTTGACGTTGGCGATGCGGGGAGTTTATTGTGACGATCGGTAATTGGGACAAACCGTGTCGGAAGGGGTCCGGACCGGGGGTGCCACACAGCAGCGGAGTATAACCCATGAGCGAGAGAATCAAGGTCGTATTAGGCGATGACGACATTCCCCGGCAATGGTACAACCTGCAGGCGGATCTGCCGCATCCCATGCCCCCGCCCGTCGGCAAAGACGGCAAGCCCATCGGCCCCGAGGCGCTGATGCCGATCTTCCCCATGCCGTTGATCGAGCAGGAAGTCAGTCAGCAGCGATGGATCGACATTCCCGAGCCGATCCTGGAAATGCTCAAGCTGTGGCGGCCGAGCCCGCTATACCGGGCCACCCGCCTCGAGAAAGCGCTCAACACACCCGCGGAAATCTACTACAAGCACGAGGGCGTCTCGCCGCCAGGCAGCCACAAGCCCAACACCGCGATCGCGCAGGCGTACTACAACAAGATTTCGGGCACGAAGCGGTTGACGACGGAAACCGGCGCGGGGCAGTGGGGCAGTGCGCTGGCTTTCAGTTGCAGCCTGATCGGGCTCGAGTGCAAGGTCTTCATGGTGCGTATCAGCTTCGATCAGAAGCCATTCCGCAAGATGATGATGCAGACGTGGGGCGCGCAGTGCGTGCCAAGCCCCAGCATGGCGACACAGGTCGGCCGCAGGATACTGGAGAAGGATCCGAACTCGCCCGGCAGCCTGGGCATCGCCATCAGCGAAGCGTTGGACGAGGCCGTGCAGCGCGAGGATACGAAGTACTCGCTGGGCAGTGTGCTCAATCACGTCATGCTG
>JAQBFL010000320.1:0-2977 GCA_032123415.1 bacterium
CGTAGAGCTGCAAGGCCGGATCGTCTTTGGTCCAGTCGCCGGCTGTCGCGCTCGGCGGGATCCCGGCCCATTCGGCCAGTTTGCCGTCCGCCGCCGCGCTGTCGGGCAGCGTGTAGGTCGGCAGAGCGTTCGTCTTTCCCCCCGCCCCCGGCGCGGCAGCGGCCCAGCCGGGACACGCCAGCACCGCCAGCGATCCCGCGACAAACATCGTTTTCAAAGTATTCATGTGGTCCTCTCAGTTATTGTCCGCGGCTGGTGGCGTGCCATTGGCCTCGGGAGTGGAGTCGAGCAGTAACGGTGACACTTGGTAGCAGATCACGTCGGTGTCGCCACGCACATACAGTCGTCCGTTGGCCAGGGTGGGCTGCTGGGCGATCCCCAGTTTTATCGGCACCTTGACGCGGCCGAGTTCCTGGTAGGAAGTCTTTCCCGCCTCCAGAAGCAGAAGTTCGTTCCCGGCCGTCAGGCAGAATAGCAACCCGTCAGCCAGGATCAACTGCTGTTCGCGGCCCCACTCCTTGCCTTTCTTTTCCCACAGCACCTTGCCCGTTTCGATGTCCGTGCATTGAATCGCGCTATTTCCAAAGCCAAACACTGCGCCGTCCTGAATGGCCACGGTATTGTACATGTTGAGTTGGTTCTTCTCGCTTCGGTAGGCCTGCCGCGCGTTGACCTTCCCGTCCTTGACGTGCATCTGAAGCAGGGCGGAGAACGCCGTGGCCCCCTGTCCGCCGCAGGCGAAGATCCGGCCCCCGGTGGCCACGGGCGAAGCCAGCAGTGCGTGATGGAGCGGCACAGGATAGGTCCAGTAGACTTCCGGTTTGGTGGGGCTAACGCCCCACATTTCGCGCACTCCGCCGTACATGCCAAAGACAATTTGCGCCACACCATCGATCACCTGGTAGACGGGTGAGGCGGAACTGCCACAGAACCCCTTGGCTTTGGCCGTCTCAAATCCCCATCGGACTTCGCCGGTCTTCCTGTTCAGCGCCACCAGGGATCCCAGTCTGCCGGTGTGTCCGGCCACGAGGTACAGCGTGTCGCCCACAATCAACGGCGTGGAGTCGGCCTGGCCAAAGTAGTCTTCCGTGGAACGCCAGATCTCGCTTCCATCCTTCGCGTTGAGGCAGAAGAGGACGCCGCGCGGGTCATAACCGGCATTGTTGTTGGCAACGTAGTAGACGACATCGTCACAGACCACCGGGCTGACGGTAGGGCCGCTGGTGATGTGCTTCCATTCCTTGTCGCGGATTTCATGCCGCCACAGAAGATCGCCAGTCTTGGCGTTCAGGCAGAGCGCCCACTGCTTCCCATCGGACTGTCCGGCGGTGTAGGCGCGTCCGTTCACCTCAACCACCGCGCTCTTCGCTTCTCCGGTGTGAAGTCGCCAAAGCTCTTTGGGACCCTCCTTCGGCCAGGTCCGCAACAGTCCGCTGGCGTTGTACACCGTGTTACCGTCCCACGGAATGAAGCGCCCGAGATCCGTGTTGGTCGCCAGGACCGACCGCTGCGAAAACGTCTTGGGTGGCGTGACGGGCTCCACCCGCGTTCGCAGGCCTTCCATGGCACCGTTGAGGTAGACCTTGTAGGCCCGTTTGATGCCGTCATCTTTCAGACCACCTTCGATCTCGGGAAGCTGCTTCTGGAGCCAACTGAGGTCTTCCAGCGTGCCGACGACAGCCAGGGCTCCGGCGGCCGAAATCGCCACGGTGGGGTCCTCGTGCCGGATCAGCCGCCGCAACACTTCCGACTGGCCCACCTGGAATTTCTCGTTGATCATGTTGGCCAGGGTCAACACATGCACATCCGCGGGAGGGTCTTTCCGGTATGCCGCTGCCGCGCCGGTCTCCACAGCCTTCCGCTCCTGATCGGTCCACAGCAGGACCGCGAGCGTGCTCTCCTGCACCTGCGCGGAATCCACGCCCATCAGTTGGAGGACCACATCCGGGGTCAAGACCGCCCCCTGCATCCCGGCCCAGTAGACGAGATCGGCCAGTTCCGTGGGCGGGAGTTTGGCGATGTCCCGGGCGACGTCATCCGCGGAAGTGATCTCGCCAAAACGAGCGAGGAGTGTTCTGGGCAACTCGGTGTTGGCAACCTTCGCCGGAGGAGCCACAGGCACCAGACTCAGCATGCCGTAGCCTTTTGGCCAGGCATGATTCATGTCATCGCCGAAAAGCCGGTACAACCCGTCGCGATTCATCCATCCTTCCGTTGAAATCGGCATGGCGTAGTCGAAATCCGCAAACCCGAGATCAAAGCCGATGCAACCCGGCGCCCGGTCGAGTTTCAGATCGGTCAGCACCGACTTCATGTCCAGCCGGATCTCGTACGCCACGCCGCCTTCGACCAGCGCTGACGCGTAGTCCACCTTCCACTCGCCCGCGTGCATGGCCGGCAGGATCCGACTCTGGCTCAGGAGAGTCTTCGGAATCGCCCCAAACTGACCCATCTCTCGGATATTGGCGGTATCGAGCTTGTTCTTGCTGACATCCAAGTTCTGCCAGTCCGGCATCTGGCGGTCCCGGTTCTCCCGTCCAAAATCCAGATAGATCTCCAGGCTATCCATCGCCCACCAGGTATCCCGGTCGAGCGTGCAACGCCGGTCATCACGGACCACGACCAGGAGGTAGAGATCCTGACTGCCCTTCTTCATCCCGCAGTATAGCGCAGGCGCAAAACCGGCGGACGGGGTGATCGCCTTCGGTCCTTGTCCCCAGCGCGCGAAATGGAACTGCTCCGGGGTTGCGGAAGGGGGGATCCCGGCCCACTCATCCAGCTTGCCGTCCGCCGCGGCGCTGTCGGGCAGCGTGTAGATCGGCATCACGGACGCCCGCGGGTCGGGCGCCGGCTCTGCGGCCAGCGCTGCACTGCCGGCCACTATCAAAGTTGCCATGCCTACGGTCAGAATTCGAGCTATGCTCATACGGATATCCTCATCGTTTCTTTGGGTTGCAGTCGTCACGGTACGACGAGC
>JAQBFL010000321.1:0-13612 GCA_032123415.1 bacterium
GCTCCCCGCAACGTTTGAGGCCCAGTATCAGAATGATCGGAATCACAATGGCCGGCCCCCTTGACCCAAAGCCTCGCCTAAGGACCCATGGCTTCACGCGGACAGCTCATGTTCCCATGCACCGACGCGGCTCGCGCGACGCTCGCCCTCCATCGAAGAACCTCTCCACTGGGTATAAGACACGTCTTGGAGGGCGAACGTCCTCGCGAGCCGAAAAGACGGGGGAAAGCACATGCATGGCCCGCACGGGGCGGGTCGTTACGCGGGGATCAGGGCTTGAACTCGGGCTTGAACTCGGTGGTTGACGTTGGCCCGCCCAATGTTGCATGATGATGCCGCGAATAGCAGTTGCGCTCTGTTGGGTGATCGTGCCGCGGGCGCGCGCCAATTGATGGAGACATGAAAAAACTGAGTCTTGGTTGCGGTCTTATGGCAATGCTCATGGCCGGCGCGCCGGCCGCGCCGGACGGACGCGAGTCGGTTCGCTCCTGGACCAGCATCGGCGGCAATGCGGTCGAGGCCGGTTTCGTGAGCCTGCAGTCCGGACAAGTGCATCTGCGGACGGCGGACGGGCAGGACATTCGGATCGACATGAGCCGGTTATCCGAGGATGACAAAGAATTCGTGCGTTCGCGGTCAGGGGGATCGGCGTCGAAGAAACGCGCGGCAGTAGGGGTGGAAGGAACGTACAAGGGAACCTATCGTGAGGGCGGCTGGAGCGGCGCCTTGGATTGCGTGCTGACCGGCGCCGCTGGCGGAGAGTTGACAGCGGCATTCGCCGCGGTGCATAGTGACGGCAAGACGTACAACTACCGCGGAACGCTTGCGCCCAAGGATGGTGGAAAGTTCGAGGGGCTGTTCGACGTGCGGCGACCGAAGGAGTTCCGGGTCAGCGGGAGTTTCGCCGGGCCGGTGTTTATGGGCGCGATCGCCTTGGTCGAAGAGAATGGACAGGAGCGGGCATCGGGCGAATTGTCGATGACCCGCGTCGAGACCGGCGCGAACGAGAAGTGAGGGGACGACGGGAACATGAAACGCAAACTGCGCATGGGAATGGTTGGCGGAGGCCTCGGAGCTTTCATCGGGCCGGTACACCGCATGGCGGCACTGCTTGACGACGAGGCGGAACTTGTGGCGGGCGCGTTCTCGTCCAATCCCGAGAAGTCCATCGCATCCGGCAAGGAGCTGCGTCTCGACCCTTCGCGCGTTTATGCCGATTACCGGGAGATGGCGCGCAGGGAAGCGGCGCTGCCCGACGACCGGCGCATCGACTTCGTCTCGATCGTCGTGCCTAATTCCGGCCACTTCGCGATCGCCAAGACTTTCCTGCAGGCCGGGATCAACGTGATCTGCGACAAGCCGCTGACCGTGACGCTGAAGCAGGCCAAGGAGCTCAAGGACGCGGTGCGCAAGAGCGGCAAGGCGTTCGCTCTGACGCACAATTACACTGGCTATCCGATGGTCAAGCAGGCGCGCCACTTCTGCAAGAGCGGCGCGTTGGGCAAGCTCAACAAGGTAATCGTCGAGTTCCCGCAGGGCTGGATGTCGGCTTTCATCGAGAACCCCGGTAACGCCATCGGCATGTGGCGCACCGATCCCAAGGTGGCCGGCGGCTCCTGCTGCATGGGCGATCTCGGCACGCACGCGGAGAATCTTGTGCGTTACATCACGGGGTTGGAGATCGACGCGATGTGCGCCGACCTGGGCACGTTCGTGAAGAGCAACCGGCTGGAGGACGACGGCTCGGTGCTGATCCGCTACAAGGGCGGCGCGCGCGGGTTGCTCTACGCTTCGCAGATCTGCGCGGGCGAAGAGAATCCGCTGGCTATTCGCGTCTACGGAACCAAGCTTGGGCTCGAATGGCGGCAGGAGGATCCGAACTACCTGCTGGTCAAGGACCCGGCTGGCCTGGTCACGCGGTACTCCAAGGGCAACAGCAACCTCTGCCCGGAAGCGCGCGCCGCGGCGCGTCTGATCTGGGGGCACCCCGACGGATTCATCGAGGCGTTCGCCAACCTGTACCGCGAGTTTTTCAAGGCGGTGCGCGCCGAAAGGGCGGGCCGCAAACTGCCGGTTTGCGATGTGCCCTGTGTCGAGGACGGCGTGGCGGGCATGGCCTTCATCGAGACCGTGCTGGCAAGCCACAAGTCGAAGAGCAAGTGGACGAAGATGCTGAAGTAGGTTTCTCGTTTTCAGGTTTCGGAGTTCAACCGGGTAGTCATGAGCGTGAGCATCAAAGTGGGCGTTATCGGCGCGGGCGGAATGGCCAACTATCACATTCCGGGCATGCGGGCCGGTGGGGCGGAGGTTATTGCGATTGCGGACCCGAACCGCGAGGCGGCGGAGCGCATCGCCGGCAAGTATGGCATCGCGGATGTCTTCAACGATGTCGGTCGCATGCTCAAGGCGCGCCCCGAGCTGGACGCGGTGACGATCATCACCCCGAACCGGTTTCACGCGCCGCTGGCGCTGAAGGCCTTGGCGGCGGGCAAGCATGTCTTCTGCGAGAAACCGCCCGCGCTCAACGCGCGGGAAGTGAAGCTTATGAAGGCCGAAGCCGCCCGGCGCAAGCGCACGCTGATGTTCAACTTCAACAACCGCGCCAGGCCGGAAAGCTATGCCCTGCGCCGCTACATTGACGCGGGCGAAGTGGGGCGCATCGAATCCGCGCAAGCGCTGTGGATCCGGCGCACGGGCATCCCGGGCTTTGGCGGGTGGTTCACCAACAAGGCGCTTTCCGGCGGCGGACCGGTCATCGACCTGCTGCACATGATCGATCTGGCGCTGTACCTGATGGACTATCCCGAGCCGCAGTGGGTGCTGGCGCAGACGTTCGACCACTTCATCGGCGACAAGGCGTTCAAGGGGCCGTGGGGCATCCCGGACGTGGCCCAGGGCGTCACCAACGTCGAGAGCGCCTGCCACGGGTTCGTCCGCTTCAAGTCCGGCCAGGTGCTGTTCCTGCGCAACTCGTGGGCCGAGATGAACAAGCGCGAGGAAGTGTCCGTCACCTTCCAGGGCACCAAGGCCGGCGGCATGATCCGGCGGCTTTTCGGTCGGGACGGGCTGGACGAGACCAGCGTGGACGACTGCGAGTTGTATGTTCAGGAGCACGGTTCGTCGGTCAACCGCTCGATCGTCACGGCGGCCGATCCGACCATGGGGCGCCTGCGGTCGGCCGAGAATTTCATCCGGACGCTGCAGGGCCGGGAGAAGCCGCTCAACCGGCCGGACGAGGCCCTGACGTTGATGCGCATCATCGATGCGATCTACCTTAGCGCGGCGCGCAAGCGGCCGATTCGAGTCGGAAAGTAAGGCAAGCACGCAAGAGAAATGGAAGAGGGAGACGCAGTCATGGCAAGACCGGTGACGTTGTTTACGGGACAGTGGGCGGACATTCCGCTGGCGAAGCTCTGCAAGATGGTCAAAGAGTTCGGGTTCGACGGCGTGGAGTTGGCCTGCTGGGGCGACCACTTCGAAGTCGACAAGGCGACGGCCGCTTACTGCAAGGCGAAGCGCGAGCTGCTCCAGGAGCACGGGCTGGAAGTCTACTCCATCTCCAGCCATCTTGTGGGGCAGGCGGTTTGCGACCTGATCGACGAGCGCCACAAGTCGATCCTTCCGCCGGCGGTGTGGGGCGACGGCAAGCCCGAGGGCGTGCGTCGGCGCGCGGCCAGGGAGATGATCCGCACGGCCGAGGCCGCGAAGCGCCTGGGCGTGGGCATCGTCAACGGCTTCACGGGCAGCCCGATCTGGCACCTGCTCTATTCCTTCCCGCCCGTGGCGCCCGGAACGATCGACGCCGGGTTCAAGGATTTCGCGCGCCGTTGGAAGCCCATTCTGGACGCCTACCAGAAGCTGGGCGTCAAGTTCGCGCTCGAAGTCCACCCGACGGAGATCGCGTTCGATATCGCCTCGGCCCAGCGGGCGCTGGAGGCGCTGGACTACCATCCGGCCTTCGGGTTCAACTACGACCCCTCGCACCTGGGCTACCAGGGCGTGGACTACGTCAAGTTCATCCGGACGTTCGAAGACCGCATCTTCCACGTGCACATGAAGGACGCGTGGTGGGGGCGCGGCGACGGCACGGTGGGCGTCTTCGGCGGACATACGGACTTTGCCGATCCCAGGCGCTACTGGGATTTTCGCTCGTTGGGGCATGGGGACATCGATTTCGAGGGCATCATCGTGGCCCTCAATGATATCGGCTACCAGGGGCCGCTGTCCGTGGAGTGGGAGGATTCCCGCATGGACCGCTGTTTCGGTGCCGAGGAAGCGTGCGAGTTCGTACGCAGCGTGGACTTCCCGCCGAGCGCGATTGCGTTCGACGCGCAGTTCGACAGGTGATAGGTTCCAAACAACAGAACAGGACAGGAAAGGGAGTGACTCATGGCGAATCTGGTAGGAGCATTGCGGGGCGAGATTACACGGTTGTCGAAGAAGGTCGTGCGTGACGAGACGGCCATCATGCAGAAGATGTCCGTGCAGTACCGGCGGGCGATCGCGGACCTCAAGCGGCGCATTGCGGAGCTTGAGAAGAAGGTCGGCATCATCGAGAAGCCTTTGCTGGGCAAACCCGTCGCCGAACAGGCGCCGGCGGTTGAAGTCGAGTCCCTGCGCTTCTCGGCCAAGGGGCTTGCGAAGCTGCGCAAGCGACTCGGCCTGACCGCCAGGGAATTCGGCAAGCTGATCGGCGTGAGCGACCAGAGCGTGTACAACTGGGAATTCGGGCGGGCACGGCCCATGGCGACCCAGTTGGCGGCGATCGCGGTCGCGCGGGCGATGGGCAGGCGCGAGGCCCGCGCACGCATCGAGAAGCTGGGTTGAGGCGGACCGGCAAGTCCGCTCCGTCGTCGGACGGGGCGGATGCGGCGGAGCTGTCGATTGCGGTGGGGCTGGTCAGCCTGGGCTGCGCGAAGAACCTGGTCGACACCCAGGTGATGGCGGGAGCCATGCTGCGGGACGGCATCAGGCTGGCCCCCTCGCCCGACGAGTGCGACGTGATCCTCGTCAACACGTGCTCCTTTATCGGCGACGCGCGGTCGGAGTCTTATGCCGCCATCCGGGATGCTTGCCGCAGGAAGCGCGCGGGGCTGTGTCGGGCCGTGGTGGTGACCGGCTGCCTGCCGCAGCGCTACCGCGAGCGCATGCTGGAAGAGACGCCGGACGTGGATGCCTTCATCGGCGTGGACGAGCTCGACGCGATCGGGGACTGCATCCGCGGGATTGTGCGAGGCGATCGGCCGGCGTCGAGCGTGTCGACCACTCCGCGCCGTCTGTTCGAGCCGCCCGTGCCGGGGCTGGCGCTGACCGGCGGGCCGTACGCCTACCTCAAGGTTGGCGAGGGGTGCAATCACGCGTGTGCCTTCTGCGCCATTCCGGGCATCCGGGGGCGGCGTCGCTCGCGGACGACGGCTTCGATCGTCAGCGAGGCCGAATCGCTGCTGGCGGCGGGGCGCCGCGAGCTGGTGCTCATCTCGCAGGATGTGACCTCGTATGGGGCGGACCTGGGCGACGGGACGGACCTCGCAGGTCTGCTGCGCGCGCTGGACCGCATCGGTGGGCGATTTTGGATCCGCTGGCTGTATGGGTTTCCGTCGCTGCTTACGGACCGGATTCTGGCCGCGATGGCGGAGTCGCCGCGGGTCTGCCGCTACGTCGATGTGCCGATTCAGCACAGCCATCCCGACATCCTGCGCGCGATGCGGCGGGCCGGCACGGCGGGGGCCGTGGCGGCGCTACCGGGGCGCGCGAGGTCGTTCATGCCGGACGTGGCGCTGCGGACGACCTGCCTGCTGGGGTTTCCCGGCGAGCGCGAGGAGCACGTGCGGCATTTGCTGGACACCATCGAGCAGGCTGCGTTCGACCACCTGGGGGCGTTCGTCTTTTCGCCCGAGGAAGGAACGCCGGCCTTCGATCTTCCGGGCCGCCCGTCCCTGGCGGCGGCCCGCAAGCGCCGCGAGCGGGTGATGCTCGCGCAGCAACGGGTGGTGGCGCGCAGGGGAAAGGCTCTGGTGGGCGCCGAGGCGGAGCTGCTGCTGGAGCGGCCGGTGGGGAAGAAGCCCGGCGAATGGACGGGACGCACGGCGCGCGAGGCGCCCGAAGTGGATGGCGAGGTGCGGGTCAAGGACGTTCCCGCAGCCTGTCGGGCCGGAGATTTTGTGAGGATTCGCTACACGCGGCCGTCGGGATATGATATGATTTCACGCTTTGTCGGGCTGGTGTGACGGGGGGCGAACGGCCCGCGGCGGATGGGGTAACGGAACGTGGCACAGGATTGGGACATCAAATCGCGCAGCCCGGCTTGCGAGGCCTGCCATGCGGAGTTCACGGACAAGCAGGCCTATTTCTCGGCGCTGACGTTCGGATCGCAGGGCTACGCCCGGACGGATTTCTGCGAGGTCTGCTGGCGGGGCAAGTCGCGGGAAGTCGGAGCCTTCAGCTCGTGGCACGGCGTCTTCCGCCTGCCGCCGCCCAAGCCGGAAGAGCCGCTGAAGAAGGAAACGGCCGAAACGCTCCTGCGGCGATTGATCGAAGAGGACGACGCGCCGCGCGCCGCGGTGATTTATATCCTTGCCGTTATGCTCGAACGCAAGCGTGTCCTCGAAGAGCGCGACGTGCGCGAGCATGAGGGCGCGACGCTGCGCGTGTACGAGCACAAGAAGACCGGCGAGACCTTCATCGTTCGCGACCCCGGGCTGCGCCTGGACCAGCTCGAAGAGGTCCAGGGCGATGTCATCCGCATGCTCGACGGGCAGGGCACGCCTGGCACCGACGCGGATCCGGCGGAGCCAGGCGCGGGTGCATGACGGGAACTAATTGCGGGCTTGCGGCGACGCCCCCGTTGGTGCTACAACATATCCCAGTCTTCAGGAACGGGTGACCGCGGCTCGGTGGGCCGCGGGATTCCCAACCGGCGGTGATAGCCCGCGAGCGGGGGCGATCGAGCGATTCGATCGTTCTTTGCAGACACGGTGAAATGCCGTGGCCGACAGTACAGTCTGGATGGGAGAGGACTGGCGTCTGCCGCGATGGATGGCATGGCCCGGGGTTTCTTCTCCCCGGGCTTTTTTTGTTCCGGGACGTCAGGAGCGAGGCACGATGTTCGACCCGGTCGATCAGGTAATTGACGCCATCCGCCGTGGCGAGATGGTGGTCGTGACGGACGACGAGAGGCGCGAGAACGAGGGCGACCTCGTCATGGCGGCGGAGCGCGTCACCGACCGGGCCGTCAACTTCATGACGCGCTTCGGGCGCGGACTCATCTGCGTGTCCCTCACGCACGAGCGCCTCGAGCACCTGCGCCTGAGCCGCATGGCGCGCCGCGGCAAGGGCGACAGCTTCGGCACGGCCTTCATGGAATCCGTCGATGCGCGGCATGGCGTGACGACCGGCATCAGCGCGCCCGACCGGGCCGAGACGATCCGGCTGCTCGTCGAGGAGCGCGCGCGCGACGTGGACTTCGTCAGCCCGGGACACACCTTCCCGCTGGAGGGCATGGACGGCGGCGTATTGCGCCGCGCGGGCCATACCGAGGCGTCGATCGACCTCGCGAGGCTGGCGGGGCTGAAGCCGGCCGGCGTCATCTGCGAAATCCTGCGCGAAGACGGCCAGATGGCGCGGTTGCCGGAGCTGCTCGAATTCGCCGCCGCGCACGGCCTCAAGATGGTCTCCATCGCGGACCTCATCGCGTACCGGCGCCGGTCGGAGAAGCTCGTGCGCTTCCTGCACGCGGTCGAGTTCCCGACCGCCTTCGGCACGTTCCATTTCCGGCTCTACGAGTCCACGCTCGATGGCGAACACCATGCGGCGCTGGTGATGGGAGACCCGACGGGGCAGCCGGCGGCGCTGGTGCGTGTGCACAGCGAATGCCTGACCGGCGATGTGTTCCACTCCCTGCGCTGCGATTGCGGAAACCAGTTGCACCGGGCGATGGAGGCGATCGGGCGCGAAGGGGTCGGCGTCATTGTCTATATGCGGCAGGAGGGCCGGGGCATCGGGCTGGCCAACAAGATTCACGCCTACGCGCTGCAGGACCGCGGCCTCGATACCGTGGAGGCGAACGAGCGGCTCGGTTTCGAGGCCGACCTGCGCGACTACGGCCTGGGGGCGCAGATCCTCACGGACCTCGGGCTGCAAAGGATACGGCTCATGACGAATAACCCGCGCAAGATCGTGGGACTCGAAGGCTACGGGCTGGAGATCGTCGAACGGGTTCCGATCGTTTGCGAGCCGGGCCCGCAGAATCTGCGGTATCTTAACACCAAGCGGGAGAAGCTTGGGCACTTGATCTGACCCGGCGCCCAGGGCGGCGCGCCGGGATGCGACCAACGAGAGAACAGGAGGAGAAGACGTATGGCATACAAGGAACTGTCGGCGAATTTGCAGGGAACGGGGCTGAAGGTGGGCATCGTGATCAGCCGCTTCAACGACTTTCTGACCAGGCAATTGCTCGGCGGGGCGGTCGATTGTCTCGTGCGGCATGGCGTGGAGGAGAGCGCCGTGACCGTTGCGTGGGTGCCGGGCGCGAACGAGCTTCCCCAGGCGCTCAAGCGGCTGGCGGACAAGGGCAAGTTCGATGCGCTGATCGCCCTGGGCGCGGTGGTGCAGGGCTCGACCCCGCATGCGCAGTTGATCAACTCGCAGGTGTCGCGGTCCCTGGCCCAGATCGGTACCGACAGCGGCGTGCCGGTTATCAACGGCGTGGTGTGCGCGGACAACCTGGAACAGGCTATCGAGCGTTCGGGGACGAAAGCCGGCAACAAGGGCTGGCAGGCGGCGCAGGCCGCGATCGAAATGGCGAACCTCTTCAAGGCGCTCTGAGCGGCGCGGATCGGGCAACGGCTTCGGTATGGGCAAGCGGCGAGAATCGAGAGAGTGCGCGCTGCAGATGTTGTTCCAGCTTGACCTGAATCCGACGGACGAGCTGGATCGTATGTTCGCGGATTACTGGGCGCGATCGAAGGCCAAACCGGAAGCGCGCGAATTTGCCGAGCGGCTCGTGCGCGGCGTCGTGGAGCGGCACGAGGAGGTCGACGACTGCCTCAAACGGCTGGCCGAGAACTGGGACGTGGCGCGCATGAGCGTGGTGGACCGCAACATCATGCGGATGGGGCTGTTCGAGATGCTGCACTGCCCCGAGATTCCGCCCGTGGTGTCGATCAACGAGGCCGTGGATATTGCCAAGAGTTACAGCACGGCCGAATCGGGCCGTTTCGTGAACGGGATTCTCGATCGGGCCAGGGCGGACATCGGGCGGCCCGCGCGCGAGGCGGCGCCGGAGTCATGAGCCGCTGGCGGCCAGAGGCGGCGTCCGCGGGCGAGGCGGACGCCGGATGGATGGGGCGGGCGCTCGTGCTGGCCGCGCGCGGAGAAGGGCGGACGCGGCCGAACCCGCCCGTGGGGGCCGTGGTGGTCGATGCGCGCGGAACGTTGGCGGGCGAAGGCTGGCACAGGCGCGCGGGCGGACCCCATGCGGAGGTCTTCGCGCTGCGGCAGTCCGGCGCGCGGGCGCGGGGCGGGACGCTGTACGTGACCCTGGAGCCCTGTTCGACGCACGGGCGCACCCCGCCCTGTACCGAGGCCGTGGCAACGGCCGGCATCGCGCGCGTGGTCGCGGCGACGCGCGATCCCAACCCGCGGCATGCCGGGCGCGGACTGCGTCTGCTGCGGCGCCGGGGCGTCGCGGTGGAGGTCGGGCTGATGGGGGATGAGGCGGCGCGCCTTCTGGCGCCGTTCCGGAAGTGGGTTCTCACGGGGCGGCCGCGCGTGACCCTCAAGTTGGGGATGACGCTCGACGGGCGGATCGCGGATGCGGCGGGCCGTTCGCGCTGGATCACGGGGCCGGCGGCGCGCGCGCGCGTGCAGGAGATGCGCCGGCGGGCGGACGCGGTGCTGGTCGGCGCGCGGACGGTGTTGGCGGACGATCCCTCGCTGCTGTGGCGGGGGCGGGGCGGACGGGGGCTGCGCATCGTGGTCGACACGCGCGGCGTTGTGCCGGTGGACCGGCGCATTTTCACCGATGGGCAAGCCGGGCGCACGATTGTCGCAACGACGGTGCGCTGCGCGGCGGCGAGACGGCGCGCCTACGAAGCCGCCGGCGCGCAGGTCTGGGTGCTGCCGGCCGGACGCGGCGGCCGCGGTGTATCGCTGCCGCGACTGATGGCCCGTGCGGGGGAGGAAGGGTTGCTGCACATTCTCTGCGAGGGCGGAGGCGAACTGGCCGCGTCGCTTGCGAGGGGCGGCCTGGTGGACGACTATGTGTTATTCGTGGCGCCGTCGCTGCTGGGCGGGGGCGCGCTTCCGGTGATCGGAGGTGAGGGGTGGACCATGGATGACAAGCCGGCGCTGTGCTTCACCGCCGTGGAGAGGGTGGGGCGGGATGTCATGATTCGAGCCGAGCCGGCCGCGGATGGAGGAAAGCGCGATGTTCACGGGCCTCGTTGAAAAAACCGGGCGCCTGGCGGCGTTGCGCGCGGCGGGACAGGCCGTCGAGCTGGCCGTGGCGTGCGAACCGTGGGACGAGCCGCTGGCCGTCGGCGAAAGCGTCGCGGTTAACGGGGCGTGCCTGACGGTGGCGAGGCGCGATGGGGGCGGTTTCGTCTGCAACGTTCTGAAGGAGACACTGGCGCGCACCGCGCTGGGCGATCGCAGGCCGGGGGCGCTGCTGAACCTGGAGCGGGCGCTGCGGCTGGGGGACCGGCTGGGAGGCCACATGGTGAGCGGGCACGTCGACGGTGTCGGGACGTTGACGGAGATCGGGCGGGATGGCGCGGACTACCTGTTGCGCGTGCATTGCGGCGGGGATTTGACGGCCGGGATGGTCTTGAAGGGGTCCGTGGCCTGCGAAGGCGTCAGCCTGACCCTCGCCGGGCTATGGGAGGACGGCTTCCAGGTCAACATCATCCCCCACACCTGGCGCGCGACGAACCTGGAGCGTCTGAAATCCGGTGACAAGCTCAACATCGAGACCGATATGATCGGCAAGTACGTCGCCCGGTTGCTGCAAGGGCGCGGCCCGGCCGCCAGACCCGTGACGGAGGACTGTCTGAGAAATGCCGGTTTCATCTGAGGGCCGCCGGCTGCTCTTGAACCGTGGTGGGAATGGATGGTAGCCATGAGCACCTTCTCGCCCACGTCCATGCCTCCATCCGTCATCGGGGAACTTCCTTCCCGGCAGGCGGCTCGCCGCCTCCGGCCGCGTCGGGGCACCACCAGCCGCGGCGCGGTCTGTCGCCGCGCGCTCCGGTTCGGTCCCCGCGTTCTTCGTCTGGGCGGCCGCCGCGTTCGGCGAACCGCTCTCTGAGCCGTTCACGAACCAGTTCGCGGGCTCGTTCGAGCTGGGGCGCGGTCAGTGCCTTGCGTATCTCGATGATCGAACGCACTTGCAGCTTGGCCAGTTGGAGCTGAAGCGCCGCTGTTTTCTCGACGGCGGCCATGACCGCCTCCTCATCGATCGCTGGCTCGGACAGGAGGCGCACCTGCTCCATGGCGGCGGCCTCTTTCTCCGCGCCCAGTCGCATCTGTTCGGCGCGCAGGGCCTCGAGGGCGGTCTTCAGGCTTGCGGCCGTCTCGGCCGTTACGCCCAGCCGATTCATAACCTCCGGGTTGCTCAAGGCGTGGACGATCAGTGTGTCGCGCAAGGGGGCCATCCCCGGGGCATCCATGGGGGGGCGCCGTTCATGGGCGGGCTTGCGGTCAGGCTTCTCGGCGCCCCCGCCCTGCTCCTGCGCGGCGGCAAACACAGTCAAGCCGCACAGCGACCCCGTTATCAGAACCGTGGCGATAGGTCGGGTCATCTTCATGGTCGTTTTTCCTCCGATATTCAGCGTGTTGCACTCTACACGGGATAACGGCGATGCGACAGGATTTATTGCAGGCGGCGGCCTGGCCGACGCATCCCATTTCTCGAGCTTCTGTCCATTTCTGGCGTACGGCGCGGTGCGGCTTCCCGCGCCGGTCTCCGGCTGCGGAAGCGCAGCCGATCCTGCACCCGTCCCCCACGTCACTGGCCCATTACATTACCGAACTCTTTTCGCTTGCGTTTCGGGGGGGTGGGGGTAGACTATGCTTCGTGTTGAGAGGACTGGCTGGGGACAATTCTCTCATGTGCCCGCCCGAAGCGGGCGGGTACCTGAGCAGTTACATTAGGAGGCAGCATGAAGACGAGCAGACGCAACTGGGTAGCGGCGGCGGTGGTCGCGGGCTTACTGATCGCGGGCGGCGCGGGGCAGGCCTGGGCCACGGACTTCACTTGGGACGGCAATGGCAACTCGAACAACAGCGGCGACTGGAGTTCGCCGAACAACTGGAATCTAGACTCGAGCTATCCCCAGACGGCGGCCGATAACGCCACCCTGCCCGCGGCCACGGCGGGGTCCCGCACCGTCACCGTGGATGTGCCTGTTGTCGTGAACAACCTCACGGTGCCCGCGTCCACCGTCGCCAACACGCTCTGGCTGAACGCGAATCTGACGGTGACGGGAATGCTCACGGTGGCGGGTGGAAATCCAGGCAGGAACACGATCAACATCAACGGCCAGACGCTGACGCTGCGCGGCAACCCCAGCGCTGAGCAGTCGGCAATTTTCGCGGGCGCGAATGGGGGGCGCATCGTTAAGGTAGAAACAGACACGTTCTACCTCGGGTACAACAACGATGGGGGCTCATTCTCCGGGTCGATCATCGTCAGCAACGGAACGGCCTTGTTCTCCAACTACGGTGGCTATTTCATCAACTGCACGAATGTCACGGTGTGCAGCAGCGGAGGAACGAACGGGACCGTCCAGTTCAACACCCCAAACACGCCGGGCTACCTGCCGCAGAGCTTCACGATCGCCGGACCGGGCTACAACGACCTGGGCGCCCTGCGCTGGACTGAGGGGAACACCGCGCCAAACAGCTTTAAAAGGCCTATCACCGTCCAGGCGGACGCGACCGTTAGCATCGCCTCCGGCAAGACGGTTGAACTGGACACCACGCTTGGCGGCAGCGGCACGCTCACGCTGATCGGCGGCGGGCATCTCAAGATCTTAACCGGCACGTCAACGCTTAACGGCATGATCGTGATCAATGGCGGGACCACCCTGTCGGTTCCCGGTGCGCTGCCCGGCGTCACAAACATCACCATCAATGCCGGTGGCATTCTCAACGGTGGGCCGGCGCACTTCGCCTCGGCAACCGTCGTAAACAACGGCGGCACATGGAACTCTATCGATACGGCGTCGACGTGGAGCGGGCTCGGCGACAATGAGACATGGTCGCAGGCCGCCAACTGGTTCGGGGCCGTACCCACGGGTCTCGAGGCGATCATTCCGGCGGCAGGCAGCAGCCGTAACATTAAAGTCGATGTGGACGCCCATGTCAGCAAACTCACGTGGCAAGGCGGCGGGTCCTCGGACTACATCACGCTAGAAGACGCGGATCTGGTGGTGTCCAACATGAACTCCAAGAATGTCGTGAACCTTGACATCAAGCCCGGGCGCAGCGTGTTTGTGGACCGCGCGGAACAATCGCAATTGCTGCCCGTCTTTAGGGGCGGTGGCCGGATCGTGAAGCAGGGCACCAACACGTTTTACCTGGGATGGAATAACACCGGGAACCCTTTCACGGG
>JAQBFL010000322.1:0-3564 GCA_032123415.1 bacterium
TCTGTTCTGCCCACCGAAGCCGCGGACGAACCGGCATGGCGTTTCCTGCCCGCTGCCCGCCGCGCCACGCCGCCTGCGACCGGCGTTGAGCTTGACGAGCGAGACGCGGCGAAGGTACGGCGCGCCCGCGTCATGGAACAGATCTCACTGCGCGCGGCCTACGACTCCGCGAACTTGCGCTTCTGGATCGAGATCCAGTCGCCGCCGTCCGCCGTCCGTGGGGCGGGCAAGCCCCGCCGGCAGCAGCTCTGCCTGAACTTGGACCTTCAGGGGTTGTCGCGCCCGCGCGATTCCGAGCCTCCTTTGACCGGCGCGCAGTTGGTCGTCGATCAGCCGTCGGAACCGCAGCCCGGCAAGCGCCTGAGTACACCAGGCAACGATAACCTCGCGAAGCGCATCGCGGTGTCGGGCGGCGCGCGCGGCGCCGCGTGCCGGATCGGCCTGCGCATCCCCTGGGACGCGCTGGGCTGCCCGGCCCCGAGGCCGGGACAGACGCTGGGATTGCGGGCTTCCTTCACCACGCGCGCTGCCGGGCAAGGCAAGCCGGATCGCGTCCAGCGTTGGGGTGCCGCATGTGGATGGATCGTATTCGTCAATGAGAGTCGAAGGGGGACAAACCGGCATGGCTCCACACGATGAGCTGATTCTCAGGCGGGCGGACGATTTTCACGTCCATCTGCGCCAGGGCGAGGTCATGGCACTCGTGGCGCCGCTGGTACATGCGGGCGGCGCGGGGCGGTGCATCGCCATGCCCAACACCGTGCCGCCGCTCACGACGGCGCGCGCGGTGGTCGAATACCGCGATGCCCTCTCGCGGCTCGAGCCCCGCGTCGAGTTCCTCGCCAGCCTATACCTGACCGCCGGACTGACATCCGACGAAGTGCACCGCGCCACGGACGCGGGGGTTGCCGGCGTCAAGTGCTATCCCCGGGGTGTCACGACCAACTCCGGCGCGGGCGTCGAGGATCTCATGGCCTACGGGCCGGTCTTCGCCGCGATGCAGGAACGCGATATGGTCCTGCAAGTCCATGCCGAGGCCCCCTCGAATGCGTCAACCGGCATCTCGATCATGAATGCGGAAGAGGCCTTTCTCTCCGAACTCGGCCGGTTGCACGCCTCGTTCCCGAACCTGCGGATCGTTCTGGAGCACGTGTCGAGCGCGGCCGGCGTGGCGTGGGTCGAACGCATGGACGAGCGCGTCGCCGCGACGGTCACGCTGCATCACCTGACGCTGACCGTGGACGACTGGGCCGGACGCTGCCACAACTACACCAAACCCGTGGCCAAACTGCCGTCCGACCGCGAAGCCATCGGCCGCGTCGTGATCGCCGGCCACTCCCGGTTCTTCCTCGGGTCGGACTCCGCGCCGCATCCGCGCGCGGACAAGGAGGGCGTCTCAGCGCGGCCGGGCATCTTCACGACGCCCATTCTTATGCCGGCGCTGGCGGAACGGTTCGAGCAGTTGGGATGCCTGGACCGCCTGAACGACTTCGCGTCCCTTTTCGGCAGACGGTTCTATGGGCTCCCGGAGTTGGACGCGCCCCCGATGCGACTCGTGCGTCGGCCGTGGCTCGTCCCAGCCTCCTACGGAACCATCGTGCCCTTCCGCGCGGACGAAACCCTGACGTGGACGATCTCCCCGTAGGGCGCCCCCGCCCGTACAACTTCGCTTTCACGAAGAAACGCATCCAACGCATCAACATGCCTCGCGCCGGCCCCCAATAACCCCCGGTTGGCCGGATCATCGAACGTGAATAGCGGGCGCCCGCACTCGATTGTCTCCCGCCCTAGCGCCTCCATCTTGCTGCCCGGTGCTGCGTGCGCAACGACGACTGCCGTCGCCATCTCTACCACCAGGCGATTGCGTACGATTGCATTCTTCACCGTCACGTGCCGGACACGCTCGGGGAAAGGGCTCACAATCGCGAGGCGACCCTCATCCAAAGCGAGGCGAGAATCGACCGGCGTCGTCGGCACGCGGGCATACATGCCCCGGGCCAGAGCCCACACCACCGGGTTTCGCGAGCGAAGGAGTATCCGGAAGCACTCTTGCTCCATGGGCGAATGGAAACCGCTGATCACCGTAACTCCGCTCGCCCTCAGGCGCTTCGCCAGATCGTATGTCGACAAGATCAGATTCCCCGGACACCGCACGGAGCAGAAGAGTCCCAACATGGGACGCTCCAATATCGTCCTGTCACCTCCTACCTGAAGAGAGCGCCGCTCAGCCATCACAATTCCTTCTTTTCCGGTTGTTCTTTCGATAGCGGTATGTTCACTTGTGCTCCTCCGATCGTTTGCGTCCCGTGGCGGTGATTTCCCATGTGCCGTGCGGGGAATCGTCCTTGAGCAGGCCCTCCTGGCGCATGGTGTTGCGCGCCCACTGGGCCGAATTGCGCCAGCGCGGCATGTCGGGCTCGCTGGCAAGGGGTTCGTGGTCCACGTCCTTAAGGATGGGCTTCATGGCCTTGTGGACCTTGTCGAGGACCGCCTGCATCTTGGCGCTGCCGCCGAGTTCGATCAGCGCCTTGAGAATGGGCAGGTAGTAGGCGGCCTCGGGTGTGCGCAGTCCCTTGCGCAGGCGGCCGAGATTGCGGCGCTCGGCCTTGGTCTCCTCGTCCTCTTCGGCTTCCGAGCCGCTGATGGCGCCCCACTCCTTGCGCAGGGCGGCCACTTTGTCGCGGAAGGCCGTGACCTTCTCTGCCTGGGTGCGGGCCTCGTCCACTTTGCGGAAGTCCCTGCTCTCGAATGCACGGGAGCCGATGCGCGTGAAGAAGTCGATCTCCGCTTCGACTTCTTCCAGAAGCATTTCGAATCCGCTGGACACGTTACTGGGGTTGTTCTCGATCATGACGCTGCTCCTGCGGGCTTAGCCTTGGCGGCCACCGCCGCGATGGCATTCAATTTGGTCGTCACTTCCGCGTCGATCGCCTCTCTCGGAACAAAACGAGCAAGCTTGAAGTACTCGTTCTTGCGCAAGACCAGGGGAACCCCAAGCTTCTCCGAAAAGGCCCTGAAAAGTGGATCGAGGAAGTCGTCGGTGGCCTTGATGTCAGGCGACCAGGGATTCGGCTTGTTGAGGGTCCTCAGCGCCGTCTCAACAGCGGCAATTGCGTGCCGCATGGCATCGAGACGCTGCTGCCGCTCCGCATGGCCAAAGAGGTCGTCTGACACATCGGAAACCGCGTAGGCTTCGAGGGCATCCTGTCGGCAGAAGTAGTTCTCGATTTCCCGCCGTTCCCACATCACCTCGACCAGCGGAGTGCCCTGCTGCAGTTCCTTGTCGAGTCGGTCGAAGATGGCCATGCCTACAAGGTCTTGCTTCGCTTCCCGCAGACCGAAGAAGTGCTCGCGAGCCCGTTGTGGGAGATTGGTCGCAATCGGGTGAAGGAAGGGGGTTGAGAGGTGCTGCTGCACCGGATGATTGAGGCACTCAGCAAAGACGCGCAAAATGTCCAGATCGGTGGTGCTCTCCAAGTAGAGGACCCATCCCTTTTGTTCCGCCTGATAATACTGGTCGAATCCGAGTTCTGTAAGGGCCTTGAGAAGTTGGCTGCCCTTGTC
>JAQBFL010000323.1:0-2536 GCA_032123415.1 bacterium
CGCGGCGCCACCACGACGCGGCGGGCGTGCGGCGGATGGCGTCCGAGAACCAGGCGGAACTGGTGCGCCTGGCCCTGAGTAGTCTGGGGCCCATGACCATCACAAGGCTGCAGGAGGTCCTTTCGGAGGGCATCGTGAGCGCCGCCGAATGGAAGGATTTCTGGGCGAACGCCCGCAAGTCGCTGAAAGACGACGCTCGCGTCGAGATTCCCGCCAAGCGCACGGAGCCGATTCGCCTTCACGAAAACGTCAAGTCCTATGGCGACGCCTGGTTCATGGCCCTGGCCGGCGAGCGCATCCGTGAGTCGATTCTTGACCGGTTGCTGGAGCTGGAGACCGCGGTCGGCGCGGAGGCGCTGACTGACGCCCAGCGGGCGGTCGTTGGCGACCGGCTGGCCTTTGCTGTGAGGGGCGCGGAGAGTGCGGACTCCGCGATGGCGGCCCGGTTGTTGATGGCCGCGGAGCGATTTGGCGTCAGGCCCGGTCTGGTCGATCTGGACGTCTGGGCGCCGCGGCTCGCCCAGCCCGTTCTCTTGACGGACATTCTGATTCGTCTTCCGGCGCGCGACCTGGATGCATGGCTCAGAACCCTCGCATCCCACGCGCGTGGCGCCCTGCCGGCATCGCTCGGATCGATTCTGACGGAGCTTCCGCCTTCGGCCCTGGATGCGGTCTGGACCGGCCTTGAAGCCATGGGCGAAACAGACGACGCCCTGCGTCTCCTTCGCCGTGTGAGTGGCGAGCGCCGCCCGGGGCCGATGCTGGCCTGCTGGTTGGCTCGACGCGCCGAATGGACCATGGCGCAAGACATAGCGGACGCGGCGGGCCTCTTCGGTCTGGCGCTGGAGGCGCTGGAGCCCGTGGGCGCGGGCGAGCGCCTCAAGGCGCAGAAACAGTTGCGCGAAACGCTCATGGACGTCCGTTGGCTGCAAACGCTTATGGACCGGCTTGAGCCCAGAGCCCGCCAGCACCTGTTCAAGCGCATCGAGATGTCCGAAGCGTGGGATCCCACGTCCCGGCGCTCCGTCATGGCCCGGATGATCAAGCTGTACCCGGACCTCACGCCGACGGACGACGAGCCGGCCCCCGAGGGGCAGGTACGCCTGACCTCGTGGCGATCCTTGCGTGAACGGCAGGAGCAATACCGCAAGCTGATTGAGGAAGACATACCGGCGAACAGCCGCGATATCGGCGTGGCCCGCAGCTATGGCGACCTGCGAGAGAATTTCGAGTACACGGCGGCCAAGGACCAGCAACGGCTGCTGCTGCGTCGGCAAGCGGAAATCGAGGCCGACCTGAAGCTCATGAAGGGCACGAATTTCCAGAATGCACAGACCGACGCCGCCGGCATGGGGGTGGAAGTCGAGGTCGAGTTCGATGGCGGCGTTGTGGATGTCTATCGAATTCTTGGCGAATGGGATCGCGATGAGGCGCTGCGCATCGTATCCTCCCGCAGTCTGCTTGCCGAGCGGCTGAGCGGGTTGCGCGTCGGCGAGACGGCGGCGCTCCCGACGGCCGGCGGCCCCGACCGGTCGTGCCGCATCGCCGCGATCGGGCCGTTGCCGAAAGACGTTCTCGACTGGGCTCAGTAATCCGGTCAGCCAAGCCCCAGGTTCAACTGGCCACTCACGACGACCTTGTGGCCGTGGAGCGTCGAGGGGTCGGACGTGTCACAGTCGAAGATAGGGTACTGAGGTCGCGGCTCGCGACGTCGCAGTCGATTTCGCGGCCCGCTCGCTTATTCATGACGGCGCGAATCCATTGGAGCCGCATCGTCGTGGAAGACCGCGTCCTCGCGCCGGTCGAACATGTGTCCGGCGCCCAGCAGTTCGGCGTAAAGTTCCAGGGGCCGCCGCAAGAAAGTCAGGGCATGCAGCCGGTAGACCGGTCGGTACAGTGCGGCGAGCCCGGCCTGCCTTGCCGGTCCCGCCATGCGCGAGGCTGGCGCCGCGCTGAGGACGTACAAGACGAACAGGGCGAGGCAGGCGGCGGTTACCCGCGCCAACCCCAACTGAAGCTGCCGCCGCGCGATGGTTCGCAACAGGGCGCGCGCGTCGCGGTTGCCGGGGAGAATATCCGATAGAACGTGCATGCAAGTCCGCCGCGCGTAGTCCAACTGACCGGCGGACAGGGCGCTTCTTGCGCGCTTCAGGTCGCGCGCCGCGATCAAACCCGGAAGATCGTGGAGCAAATTGTCGAACAGCGTGTCGTTCGAGAGCCTTTGGAACTCCTCGATATGTTTTTTGGCGCTCTCGTAGTTCTCGTCCTTGACCTCGCGATCGATGAATTGCCTCAGGGTTCGTCGTCTTTCGATCGCCTGCACCGCCTCCTCTTGTAGGTGGCGGATACGGTCCGCGAGGCGCTGGCCGCCGCCCCCGACGGGCTGGAAGCCGGTCAACTGTCCGGCGTGGCGCGCGACATACTCGAACTCGCGGCGTTCACGGTGATCCAGAAGGTTCTTCAGCAACAACGCCGCCCGCTCGTACTCGCGCGCATCCGCGCCGCAGACGCCGCAGAACTGCACGCCGACGCGCGA
>JAQBFL010000324.1:0-3269 GCA_032123415.1 bacterium
CGCCGGATTCATCTCGAGACGGCGCCCGACGAAGTGTCCATGCGCGTCATGGACATGTTCACGCCGATCGGGCTCGGGCAGCGCGGCCTGATCGTCGCGGCGCCCCGCACGGGGAAGACGGTGCTCTTGCAGAAGATCGCCAACGCCATCTCGACGAACCATCCGGAAGTCTACCTGATCATCCTGCTGATCGACGAGCGGCCGGAGGAAGTGACGGACATGACTCGCAGCACGAAGGCCCACGTGCTCAGTTCGACGTTCGACGAGGCGCCGGAGCGTCATATTCAGGTCGCGGAGCTGGTGCTGGAGATGTCCAAGCGCTCGGTGGAATGCGGCAAGGACGTGGTGATCCTGCTGGACAGCATCACGCGCCTGGCGCGCGCTTACAACACCGTACAGCCCCACAGCGGCAAGATCCTTTCCGGCGGCGTGGACGCCAACGCGCTTCACAAACCGAAGCGCTTCTTCGGCGCGGCGCGCAACATCGAGAACGGTGGAAGCCTCACGATCATCGCCACGGCGCTGGTCGAAACAGGCAGCCGCATGGACGACGTGATTTTCGAGGAGTTCAAGGGAACCGGCAACATGGAACTGTGCCTCGATCGCCTGCTGGTGGACAAGCGCGTGTTCCCGGCCATCAACATCGAGAAATCCGGAACCCGCAAGGAGGAGCTGTTGCTCCATCCTGACGAACTCGGGCGAATCTGGACGCTCCGGCGCGCGATCAACGGCGTGCAGCCGGTCGAGTCGATGGAAATGATTATTCGGCGCTTGAAAAAGACGAGCAGCAATGCAGAATTCCTCCTTTCCATGAAGGAGTAGAGAACCCAATTGCGGACGCGACGCCCGCCAGGGGGACGGCTGGTCTTTCGCCGACCTGCGCCGGTGCGTTGCGTCGGAACAGGATGTTGTAATGAAGACACGCGTAGAAGAGATCGGGCCCTGCCGCAGGACACTGCGGGTGGATGTGGGTTGGGACGAGGTTGAGGGAGACTACCGCGACCTGGTCAAGGGGTATGCCGCTGTCGTGGCCCTGCCGGGCTTCCGCAAGGGCAAGGCGCCGGTGAACATTGTCGAGCTGCGCCTGGCAAGTCATCTGGATGAGGACGCCAGGGAGCGATTTGTTCCGAAGTTCTACCGGGTTGCCGTCGAGGCCGAGAAACTGCAGCCGGTGGCCGTGGTGAAGGTGGACGACGTGCACCTCGTCAAGAACGAAGGGTTCGGATTCCGCGCCACGATCGACGTGGCTCCGCGGGTCAATCTGCCCAAGTACCGGAAACTGTCCGTCAAGAAGGTCGAACCGATCGTCACCGAAGCGGACGTCGAGGAAGCCATCCAGTCTCTACGCGGCCGGTTGGCGCGCTACGAGGACGTGACCGGTCGTGCCTGCCGCGAAGGCGACCTCGTGCGCATCGATTACAGCGGCTCGGTCGACGGGCGGCCGCTCTCGGAATTGGATGCGGGCTGCGCCGGTCTCGGGCAGGGGACCGACTTCCTGGCCATGCTGGGGCAGGCAAGCGACTTCCTCCCGGGCATCTCCGAGAAGCTTGCCGGCATGAATGTCGGCGAGACGCGCACGGTCAGGATCGGCTTTCAAGAGGATTTCAACGTACCGGCCGTGGCCGGCAAGGAGGCGCAGTACACGGTGACGCTCAAAGCCATCCGTGAGCGCGTGCTGCCGCCATTGGACGAGGCCCTGTTGTCGCGGGTTGGCGTGGAGTCCGAACAAGCGCTGCGTGAACGGGCGCGTTCCGAGTTGCGTGAAGCGGCCGAACACCGCGCCCTCGAGGTCCGACGCGGCGAGATAGCGAACTTCCTTCTCGAAAAGACGCCCTTCGAGCCGCCCGAGTCTCTTCTGGAACATGAGTCGCGTCAGGTCTTCATCGGAACGGTGCGCAGCATGGTGCGCCAGGGGGTGACGAATGAGGAGTTGGTCCGGCGTCGCGAGCAGATTGGCAACCAGTCCAGGCAGATGGCCGCGCAGCGAATCAGGATGAGGTTCATCCTGCTGGCGATCGCCGCCGAGGAGAATCTGGCGCTGACGGATGAGGAATTCGACCAACACATCGCCGGTCTGGCCGCGCACATGAACCAGACCCCCGAGAAGCTCGCGGCAGATCTCCAGAGCCGGGACGAGATGGACAGCGCCCGCGAGGACGCGCTCTGCGAGAAGACCATGAACCGACTGATGGAAATGACCGCGACAAAGTAGCCGCGAGGCATTGCTGAAACGGTCAAGACGACCTATGCTATCACAGGCCAATGAAAACGGAAGGACTTCGATGAAAGCGTTCGATCAACTGGTGCCCATCGTCGTCGAGCAAACCGGGCGCGGCGAGCGTGCGTATGACATCTTCTCCCGCCTGCTCAAGGACCGGATTATCTTCATCGGCAACGCGATCGATGATGACGTCAGCAACCTGATTCTGGCACAACTGCTGTTCCTCCAGGCCGAGGATGCCGAGAAGGACATCAGCATTTACATCAACTCGCCGGGCGGATCGGTTACCGCCGGCCTGGCCATCTACGACACCATCCAGTTTCTGAAGTGCGATGTGGCCACCTACTGCGTCGGCCAGGCCGCGAGCATGGGCGCCGTCCTGCTGGCCGCTGGCGCCAAGGGCAAGCGCTACGCCCTGCCCAACGCCCGCATCATGATCCACCAGCCGTGGGGCGGCGTGCAGGGCCAGGCGGCCGACATCAGCATACAGGCCAAGGAAATCCTGCGGCTTCGCGACCGGATCAACGAGATACTGGCCGAGCACACGGGGAAGAAGGTGGCCGACATCTCGCGCGACACGGACCGGGATTTCTTCATGTCCTCCGCCGAGGCCTGCCAGTACGGTCTTGTGGACGAAGTGGTCAAGAGCCGCCGCTCCGCGGCGGAGAAGAAGGGAAGCTGAGATGAGTTCGCGCTCCACGCGCACGTGCGCATTCTGCGGCAAGCCCCAGAACCAGGTCAAACGCCTGGTCGAGGGCCCGGACGTCAATATCTGCGACGAGTGCATTCGCGTCTGTGACGGAATGCTCCGCCGCGAGGACGAGGGGGGGCGGGAGCGGCGCGTCGAGGCGCTGAAGGTCCCCCGTCCGGACGAGATCAAGGCGATGCTGGACGCGCACGTCATTGGCCACGAACGCACGAAACGCGTTCTTTCCGTGGCCGTCTACAACCACTACAAGCGGCTGAAGCAGCGCATGTACTTTCCGCAGGGCGACCCCCTCGCCTCCGTGGAGATCGAGAAGAGCAACGTCCTGCTCGTCGGCCCCAC
>JAQBFL010000325.1:0-14868 GCA_032123415.1 bacterium
TGCCGTTCCCGCTCCTGCACATCGACACGGCCTTCAAGATTCCGGAGATGATCCGCTATCGCGATGAGATCGTGCGCGAGTGGCACCTGAATATGATCGTGGGGCAGAACGTACGCGCGCTGGCCGAGAAGCGAACCTTCCCGGACGGGCGCCTGACCCGCCTGGAATGCTGCAAGACGCTGAAGACCGAGGCGTTGAAGTGCACGCTTTCCGGCGAGTGGCCGCGGTTGCGCTTCGACCACGAGGGCGGCCGCTACATCGAGGAGACCGGCGGTGAGGCATTTACCGGCGTGATTGTGGGGGCTCGCGCGGATGAAGAAGGCAGCCGGTCGAAGGAGCGCACGTTCTCGCCGCGCGACCGGGATAACGATTGGAACGCAGCCGACCAGCCGCCGGAGCTGTGGCATCAGTTCAAGACCGACTTCGCTCCCGGCACTCACATTCGCGTCCATCCCCTGCTGGATTGGACTGAGTTGGATATCTGGGAATACATCGGACGTGAGGAGATCCCCATAACATCCTTGTATTTCGATCGGGGCGAGGGGCGGCGGTACCGTTCGCTGGGTTGCTATCCCTGCACCCAGCCGGTCGAATCCACGGCCCGGACCGTGGCGGACATTGTGGCGGAACTCAAGACCGGCAAATTCGCCAACGTGGCCGAACGGTCCGGCCGGGATCAGGACAAGGAAGACGGCGGCGGCCTCGAGACGCTGCGCCGCGGCGGGTACATGTAGGGGATGGGTGGGAGGTGTTAGGTGGGGAGAGGCGACGCGACAGGCGGGATACGAGGGATGTGAGCATGCAGGCTATGGAACAGAAAGAACAGATGAACGTCGTGGTGGTGGGGCACGTGGACCACGGCAAGAGCACCCTGATCGGACGCCTGATGGCCGATACGCACTCGCTTCCGCAGGGGAAACTGGAGCAGGTGCGCGCCACGTGCGCCCGGAACGCGAAACCCTTCGAATACGCCTTCCTGCTCGACGCCCTTAAGGATGAGCAGTCCCAGGGAATCACGATCGACACGGCACGCTGCTTCTTCAAGACCGCACGCCGGCGCTACATCCTGATTGACGCTCCCGGACACATCGAGTTCCTGCGCAACATGATCACGGGTGCCGCCCGCGCCGCGGCGTCGTTCCTGCTGATTGACGCGCGCGAAGGCATTCAGGAAAACTCGCGCCGGCACGGCTACATCATGTCCATGCTGGGCATCCGCCAGCTCGTCGTGCTCGTGAACAAGATGGACCTTGTCGGCTACGACCAGCGGGTCTTCGACTCCCTGCGCGCCGAATACAAAGGATTCCTGCGGCGGCTCGATGTTCATCCGCTGCGGTTCATCCCGATCAGCGCCGTGAACGGGTTCAATGTCGCGAATCGGGGAAACGCCGAAATGCCTTGGTATGACGGTCCCACGGCGTTGGAACAGCTCGACGCGCTGGAGCGGCCGCCCTCGCCGCGCGACCTGCCCTTCCGCTTCCCCGTCCAGGACATCTACAAGTTCACGGAGGGCGGCGATGACCGGCGGATCTTTGCTGGAACCGTGCTGACCGGCAGGGCGCTGGTCGGCCAGGAAGTGACCTTCCTCCCTTCGGGCAAGCGTTCACGCATCCGTTCGATCGAGGCCTTTCATGCCGCGCCGCGTTCCTGGGCTTCCGCCGGCGATGCCACGGGGTTCACACTGGACACACAGCTCTACATCCGCCCCGGCGAACTCATGGTGCGCGACGACGAGGTGCCGCCACTGGTCGGACGCCGCTTCCGGGCGAACCTCTTCTGGATGGGGCGCGCGCCCATGATTCAGGGGAAGACGTACAAGCTGAAGATCGGCGCCGCGCAAGTGCCGCTGAAACTGGTCGAAGTGCTGAGCGTGCTGGATGCCGCCGACTTTGTCTCGGAACATTCGAAGCAGCAGGTGGACCGTCACGACGTGGCCGAGTGTCTCCTGGAAACGCACCGACCCGTGGCGTTCGATCGAATTGACCAGGTGCTCCACACCGGGCGCTTCGTGGTCGTGGATGACTATGAGATCGCTGGCGCAGGCATCGCATTGGAAAGGATGGACGACAGCGACTCCACGGTCGCGGAGCACGTGCAGGCGCGCGAAACGGCGTGGGAAAGCGGCCCTATCGCTCCCGCCGACCGCGCCGCGTCGTACGGCCATGGGGCGAAATTCGTTCTACTGACGGGGACAAACGCCGAAGCGCTCGCCGCGCTGGGGGCGGCCATCGAGGAAGTGTTGTTCCGTTCGGGCTTCAAGGCGTACTACTTGCGGCCGGCCAACGTGGCCCGGGGGCTCGACGCCGACATCCGCCTGCGGGGCGAGGCGGGCGACGAGCACGTGCGCCGATTGGGAGAACTGGCTAGAATCCTGACGGACTCGGGCCAGATCTTCATCACGTCGCTGCCGGATGCGGACGAATACGACGTGCGAACGCTCGAACTGCTGAACAGCCCCAACGAGATTCTTGTGGTCAGACTTGGCGCGGTTGGGGAAGCGCGCATTCCGTCGCACTTGACGCTGCCCGCCGGTACAGAGCCGGACGCCGGAGTCGAGGCGGTGCGCAAGCTGCTTCGGGAGAAGAAAGTCATCGTTGACTATCAGATTTGAGTAAGAATGAGCGAAAAACACCACAGAAGTCTGATCAAAGGCGTCTCTTGGCGGATTGTTGGGACGGTCGACACCATCTTTCTTTCCTGGATCTTCACTGGGACCATGGGGACGGCACTGAAGATCGGCGGGGTCGAGTTCTTTACCAAGATCTTCCTGTATTACCTGCATGAGCGAATATGGCTGGCGGTGCCATGGGCGCAAACGGTTGCCACAGAGTGCGGACAGCTGGTGTTTACTGATGAGCACCACCGCAGTATCGCGAAGGGCATTAGCTGGAGAGCCGTCGGAACTGTCGATACTATTCTTGTTGCCTTCCTCATAACGGGCGACTACTCGAAGGCGCTGAGCATCGGATTGACAGAGATCATCACCAAGGTGTTCCTCTATTACCTGCACGAACGGGTCTGGCACAGGGTTCAATTTGGGCGTTTGCGGCCTGGCGAGGTGGAAGACGGGTGAGGAATATGATGACGACAGCACCTTGGCAACTGGAGACGAAGGTGATTCACGGCGGATTCGAGCCCGACGAACAGACGGGAGCGACGTCCGCGCCCATCGTGCAGAGCACGGCGTTTGCCTACGGCTCTGCCGAGGACATTGAAGCGGTGTTTGCCGGGCGGGACGCCGGCTTCGTCTATTCCCGCATCGCCAACCCGACGGTGTCGGCGTTCGAAGCGCGCATCACGGCCCTGGAGGACGGCCTGGGCGCCATCGCCGTGTCCTCCGGCATGGCGGCCATCAGTTCGCTCGCGCTGGCCCTGGCTGGCAGCGGGGAAGAGATTGTGGCCGGGAGCAGCCTGTTCGGCGGGACCTATTCCCTGTTCCGGCACACCCTGAGCCGATACGGGATCGGCGTCCGCTTCGTGGATCCAAGGAACCCCGCTGCGTTTCGCGAAGCGATCAGCGACGCGACCCGGCTGGTATTCGTCGAAACCATCGGCAATCCAAAACTGGATGTGCCGGATGTCGCCGCCATTGCCG
The DNA here is from genome assembly GCA_032123415.1 of bacterium. GTDB lineage: Bacteria > Verrucomicrobiota > Kiritimatiellia > UBA8416 > JADHWI01 > JAQBFL01. The sequence goes on from JAQBFL010000325.1 coordinate 3,596, forward strand.
CCATCACGCGGGAGCGCGGGGTCCCGCTGGTTGTGGACAGCACCGTGACCACACCGTTGCTGGTTCAGCCCAAACGGCTGGGCGCCGATCTGATTGTCCACTCCACTTCCAAGTTCATCAATGGGCACGGCAATGCCATCGGAGGAATCATCGTGGATGCCGGGACCTTCGACTGGTCCAACCCGCGTTTTCCCCATTTGGCGTCATTCCGCGCGCGGGTCGGCCAGTTCGCACTGCTCGCCGCGCTGCGCAACCGCATCTGCCGCGACCTCGGCTGCTGCCTGGCCCCGTTCAATGCGTTCCTGTTGAGCATGGGCATCGAGACGCTCGGAGTCCGGATGGAGCGGCACTGCGCGAACGCCGCCCGTCTGGCTGCTTTCCTGGCGACGCATCCCAAGGTGGACGAGACCGGCTACCCCGGTTTGGACACGCATCCCGATCACGTCCTGGCGAATCGCCAGTTCGGCGGCCGCTATGGCGCTCTGGTGACCTTGCGACTTGGCACCAAGGAACGCTGTTTTGCTTTCGTCAACCGCCTGCGGCTGGCGAGGAACCTCGCCAACCTCGGCGACGCCCGAACTCTGGTCATTCACCCGGCCTCGACCATCTGCCGGGATCTGAACGAGGAGGAGCGGTTGGCGATGGGAGTGACGGAGGATTTGGTACGGCTATCCGTCGGTATCGAGGATCCGGCGGATATTCTGGGCGACATCGAGCAGGCGCTCGACGCCTTGTGAATGGGAAAGGAGATAGAGAATGCAAGTCAAGGTGAACGACAAGGCGACGGAAATCCCGGATGGGCTGACGATTGCCGAACTGCTGACCCATTAGAAGGTCAAGATGCCCGACATGGTGTCGGTGCAGGTGAACGGCACGATCTTGAAGCGCGAGGATTTTCCCGCGACGCCAGTCCGCGAGAACGACAGCGTGGACTTCCTGTATTTCATGGGAGGCGGAGGGAGATGAGCGCGGTGTTAGGTGGGAGGTGATGGGGGGAGTGGTGACAGAGATGCGTATAGTCTGTATCCAACATGTGCCGTTTGAAGACGCCGGGGTGATTGCCCCGTGGGCGGCGGCCCACGAACATCGGTTCGAGGTTGTGCGACTCTACGAGGGACAAGAACTGCCCTCTGTCTCCGATGTGGATTGGGCGGTCGTCATGGGCGGCCCCATGAGCGTCAACGACGAGGCACATTTCCCCTGGTTGAGAACGGAAAAGGATTGGATGAGACGCGTGATCGAGCAAGGCAGCGGCGTTCTGGGCATCTGTCTGGGCGCTCAGATGATTGCGCAAGTTCTCGGGGCGCGGGTATTTCCAAACGCCTGCAAGGAAATCGGATGGTTCCCCGTCTTCAAAACACAGGATGCGCCCCCCATACGTCCGCTGGCGATGCTCCCGACGGTTATGACGCCGTTCCACTGGCACGGCGAGACCTTCGACATTCCGGCGGGTGCGGCGCATGCCTTCGGGAACCAGGCATGCCCGAATCAAGGCTTCGTTTATGACGAACGGGTTATGGCGCTTCAGTTTCATCTGGAGATCACCCACGACGGCGTACGGCGGCTCATCGAAAACTGTCCCGGCGACTTGGACACCGGACCGTCTGTTCAGGATTCCGCCGCCATGACGAGCAACGCCAGGGCATTCGACAACGCCCACATGGCCATGCATACGCTCTTGGACGAAATGGCACGAACGACGCAAGAGAAAGAAGGTGGCAGGCGCTAGGGAAATGGTGTTAGGTGGGAGGTGTTAGGTGGGAGGGAATCTCCCGCTTCCGCTCTACCACCTACCACCCATCACCTAACACCGGCAGAAAGGGGTTTATATGAATTTGACGGAACAACAGATCGAGCGATATTCGCGACACATCATCCTGCCCGAGGTGGGAGGGCGAGGACAGGAGAAACTCCTGGGCGGCCGAGTTTTGATCGTCGGCGCGGGCGGGCTCGGCTCGCCGGCGGCACTCTACCTGGCGGCCGCCGGCGTGGGTACCCTTGGGCTGGCCGATGGCGACGTGGTGGACCTCACCAACCTCCAACGGCAAATTGCGCATGCGACCGCCGACGTGGGGCGCGCCAAGGTGGAATCGGCCGCGGCCAAGTGCCGGGCGATCAACCCCGACGTGAACGTGCGCCTGCATCCCGAGCACCTGCGGGCGGACAACGCCCTAACCATCCTGAAGGACTACGACTTCGTCCTGGACGGGACGGATAACTTTGCCGCGAAGTTCCTCGTGGCGGACGCGTGCCACTTTGCGGGCAAGCCGTACTCGCACGCGGGTATCCTGCGTTTCGAGGGTCAGGCCATGACCGTGATCCCCGGTCAGAGCGGCTGCTACCGTTGCCTCTTCCGCGAGCCGCCTCCGGCGGGAGCCGTCCCCTCCTGTTCGCAGGCGGGTGTGCTGGGCGTGCTCGCCGGCATCATGGGCACCATTCAGGCCGCGGAGGCGGTCAAATATCTGCTGGGCATCGGCGAACTGCTGACCAACCGGCTGCTGGTCTTCGACGCTCTGAAGATGACCTTCCGCCAAGTCGCGTTCAAGAGTAACGCCGCCTGCTCGCTTTGCGGAAACAACCCGACGATCACGGCGCTAAAGGACGAAGCACCCGCCGTCTGCGTGTGCGCCAACGGCCGTTGCGACACGCCGGCATGATGATCGCAAAGGCGCGAAGAACGCGAAGGATGACTCTATGACGATCACACTCACGGGCGAGGTGTTCGAGCGGATGCTGGAAACGGCTCGTGGAGCCGCGCCGCTCGAAGCCTGCGGGCTGCTGGCCGGCGTCGGAGCGCGTGTGACGAGGTGTTATGTGCTGGCCAACGCAGACGCCTCACCGGAGCATTACAGCATGAAACCGGAGGAGCAGTTTGCGGCCTTGAAGGACATGCGCGCCGCGGGGCTGAAGATGTTGGGGATATGGCATAGTCATCCGGCGTCTCCGGCGCGGATGTCGGCGGAGGATCTGCGTCTCGCCTACACCCCAGATATCGTGTATGTAATCCTTTCGCTGGCCGAACCCCGCGCACCGACTGTCCGGGCTTTTGTGGTGCGGGACGGTGCCGCGCACGAAACGCCGGTGACCATTGAGGAACAGAAAGACGACGCATTATGACATCTGTGACCTGCCGCTTGCCGGCCGAACTGGCGCAGGATATTGAACAACACGCCCTCGACGTGGACCGTTTCATCAAGGGCGAACTGTCCGCTTCGATCCTGAAATCCCGGCGCGTTCCGCGCGGTATCTATGAGCAGCGGCAGAACGGAACCTACATGGTCCGTGTGCGCGTGCCGGGCGGGGCGCTGGGCGCCGCCCAGGCGCGGGCGCTGGCGGTGGTCGGATCGCGCTACGGCAGCGGCACGCTGCACGTGACGACACGCCAGGACATCCAGATTCATGACGTGGCGATCGAGCAGACGCCGGCCATCATGCGGGAACTCTTCCAAGTCGGGCTCACCTCGAAGGGCGGCGGCGGCAACACGGTGCGCAACATCACCGCCTGCCCCTTTGCCGGGATATGCCCCGCGGAACGCTTCGACGTGACCCCGTATGTCGTTGCCGTTACCGAGTACCTGATCGGCCTGCCCGGTAGCTACAACCTGCCGCGCAAGTACAAGATCGCCTTCAGCGGTTGCGGCGCCGATTGCGCATTGGCCCAGGTCAACGACCTCGGCTTCATCGCACACGTGCGCGACGGAAAGCCCGGATTCCGCGTCTATGCCGGCGGCGGAATGGGCGCCGAATCGCGGGTGGCTGATCGCATGGAGGAATGGGTGCCGGCCGCGCAAGTCGTTCGCATCGCCGAGGCGGTACGGCGACTCTTTGACCGGCTGGGCGACCGCCGTAACCGCCGGCGCGCCCGCCTGCGCTTCGCCGTGGAACGGGTCGGTGCCGACGCGTTCCGTGGAATGTTGCGCGAAGCCCTTGAATCGGTGACGGCCGATGGGGCTCCGATCTGTGAGTCTTCTGTGGAGATCGCCGAAAGGCCCTTCGAACAGCCCGGAGACTACCGCGGCCTTCACACGGACATGCCAGGGATCGAAGTGCTCAGGCAGCGTCAGTCGGGATACGTGGCCGTACCACTGCGACTCCCGTTGGGGCAGATCACATGGAAGACGTTGGCGGCTCTGGCCGACGCCGCGGAGCGGTTTAGCGCGGAGAAGATGCTGCGCGCCGCTCAAGACCAGAATCTGTTTCTTCGTTTCGTGCGCGAGGCCGATCTTGTCGCTCTGCGCACGGAGCTTGAACACGTTCTGGGGCCGGACGCCTGCCTGCGGACCGCGGCGCGGTCGTTCACCACCTGCACGGGTGCGGCGACGTGTCGCCTCGGGCTTTGCCTGTCGCAGCCCGCCGCCGCCGCCTGTGCCGACGCCCTCGACGGTGCGGGATTGGCCGCGTCCACGATGCGGGCGGTCGACATCCGGATGAATGGCTGCCCGAATGCGTGCGGACAGCATCCCATCGGGACGATCGGCCTTCTTGGAGCGGCGCAACGGGTTGGCGAACGCCTGGTTCCCGCCTATCGCGTGCTGCTGGGAGCGAGGCGGGGTGAAGGACGCACCCGACTGGGCCTATTCGCGGGCGTCGTTCCCGCGCGGGCGTTGCCGGCGTTTCTCGTGGACCTGCTGAAGGATTTTCAGGCGGGCCGCGCGCCGGGCGAAGCGTTTGCGGATTACTTCGATCGCAACGGGATGAGGCATTTCCAGTCCGTGCTGGAACGGCACACCCCTGTGCCTGCCTATACCGACGACCCGGCGTTCTTCCGAGACTGGGGAATGGCCGAGGACTTCTCCCTGGCCGGACGCGGCGCGGGAGAATGCGGCGCGGGCGTCTTCGAGGTAATCGCGGAGGATCTGTCGGCTGCCGCCAAAGCTCTGGAACAGGCAGAGACGGACGCGGAGCCAGGCGAGCCGCTCTTCCGCGGCCTGCTGGCGACCGTGCGCGCGTTGCTGATCACGCGCGGACTCGACTCCCAGGATCCGGATATCATCATCAGGTCGTTCGAGACGCACTTCGTGGACGCCGGCCTGGTGGATGCCGGCTTCCGCGGCCTGCTGGCGCGAGCGCGCGGGTATCTGGAGGGCTGGCGCGAAGCACTGGTCGGGCGGAAAGCGGAAATCCGTCGCCTGCTTGATCGAATCGAACAGCTTTACTCCACCATGGATGCGGAACTCCGCTTCCATGTGCCGGAGGCAACGCCGGCCGCTACCCCTCCGGCTGCGCCTTCGGCCGGGGCATCCAAAGCCGCTGGTGCGGGCGGCGACGCGGCGACGTCCGAGATTGATCTGCGCGGCGTGGCCTGCCCGATGAATTTCGTGAAAGCCAAGTTGCGCCTGGAGACGATGGAGGTCGGCGCTACGCTGGGCGTCCTGCTCGACGACGGCGAACCCGCCCAAAACGTGCCGGCCAGTTTCCGAAACGAGGGGCAGGAGGTCACGGACATCCGCGCGACGGGTGACGGCCACTGGCGGGTGGTCATTAGGAAGGTCAAGGGCTGATGTCTCAACCATGTGCTCGCCGAAAGACATGAAACTTGCAGCACAGGATCAGGAACTCAGCGACCGATACTTCGATTACGCGGCATCGGCCCCGCCTTTTCCAGAAGCGCTCACCGCCCAGACGGAGGCCGCGCGGAAATGGTTCGGTAATCCATCGGCCGGACACGGCCCCGGAAGATCCGCGCGCGCCGAACTGGAACGGCTGCGGGGACTACTCGCCGCACGGTGCGGATTCACGGACGGAAGACTGGTGCTGATGTCGGGAGCCACCGAAGCCAACAACTGGGTCGTTCATGGCGTGATGCGCGCCGGCGGCGCGGGCCGTGTTCTGGTGGCCGAGGATGTGCATACCTCCGTATGGAACGTCTGCCTCCGTTATGCTCCTCGCGTGGACACCATCCCGCCAGACCGCGAAGGCTCCATCAGGCTGCCGGCATTGATCGCCGCCATGCGATCCGACACCAAGTTGCTGTGCTGTTCCCAAGTCGCAAACGAGACCGGCGTCATCCAGGATGTCGGCGCGATCGCCGCCGTCTGCGAACGAAGGGGAATCCTGTGCCATGTGGATGGCGTCCAGGCGCTCGGCCACATACCGGTGGACCTCTCGACGATTGCCTGTGACTTCTACACCTTCGCCGCGCACAAGTTCGGAGGTCCCCGCGGATGCGGCGGCGTGTTCTTGCGATCGGACGCGGTCATCCCCCTGCTGAATGGCGGTGCGCAGGAAGGAGGCTTGCGTCCTGGAACAGAGAACCTGCCGGCGGTCGCCGGGACGCTGGCTGCACTCGAACAATCACAGGCCATCATGACAGCCGAAATGGAACGTCTGCGCGAACTGACCCGGACGGTGTTGCGCGGACTCGATCGATCGGAAACGTCATTCAAGGTCAACGGCAATCCCGAAGAGGGGCTGCCGGGATTCTTGTCGCTGACGTTCCCAGGCCTTGACGGTTACGCGCTCGTGGCCGATCTTGCGATCCAGGGATTCGCCGTGGCGTCGGGTTCGGCCTGCAGTGAGAACCATGCGGAGCCCTCGCGGGCGATCCTTGCGCTGGGGCGGTCGCCCGCGGAAGCACTTGGCACCGTGCGTATCTCCTTTGGGAGGTTGAGCCGCCCCGAAGAAGTGGATGAGTTCACGAAGGCGCTGGTGGAGACCGTTCGGCGACAACTTGGACAGGAGGGGCGCACTTGACCTCACGTGCGTTGGATCCCACGCCATTCATCGAGCATCGGCAGACACTTGTCGACCCGGACGCGGAAATTGTCCGCGATGCGTTCGCGCGCTTGCCCAAACGGGGAACCATCGAAGTGCTTTGCCGGTGGGAATCCCGGGCGGAGACGCTGCGGACTCTCGAACATATGGGAGCATTCGCCATCTACATCCGCCCCCAGGAAGGCTTCGGACAAGTCCGGATCACCGCGCTCAAAGGCAAGAGCGGCGCTTGCCATGAGACCGGCCGCAGTGCCACGTACACAGGCGCGGCGCTGGCCGCCATGGACGACGACCAGCACTTGATCGTCGGGACCATCCGGGTGTGCGAGAAAACCGGCGGACTCTATACGCTGCCGCCGTATCACGGCCTGCTAACCGTCACGAGCGGCGACGAGGACATGATTCGCCGCCTGGAGACCGATCCGCTTCCGTTCGATTGCGGCACATTCGAATCGGATGCCGACTCTCTCGCGAGACGCGACCTTGTCTCCACATCCCTCAGCGAACCGTTCATGGCCGTCTTCTACCCAGGACCGTTCAAACTCCTGGTGCTGCGGGATGGAACCGTTCTGCGCCGTGGACGTTGTACGCGGATCAGCGCGCGTCTCGGCAAAGACTTGGAGAAGCGTGACGGCGTCCTACTCCTCCCTCCGCCGCGGATGGGGGAAGCGGAGCAGCCGATGCACTATCCAACCGCCTACCGGGAGTTGGGGGTCGGATGTCTGCCGGACGGGATCGTGGTCGCCGCCGAAGTGCCATGTCCCACGGCGACCGACGACTTCGATTCCACTTTGACGGAACAGGCCAAGAACGAACTCAAGACCAGCCCAAGGGAAATTCGGCGGCGGCTCAGCAGGCTGATCGAAAGTGAGGAACTCTACTTCATTCTGGCCGGCAGCGATCCGAGCGACACGATGGGCTGTTGTCCCAGCATTCAAGTCGGTGCGGCCAACCGGTTGGTTGAAGCTGGGGTTCTCGCCTGTTACCGGACCCCCGCTCCACGCGACGCCTGCACGACGACAATCTATGCCTTTGCCGGCGAAATCCGGATATGCGAAGGACAACCCGAGTTTCACTTCAGCCATTCGGTCCGCCGACAAGTGTCCGCCGTCTTCGCTCTAATCGAGCGCGGACAGCGCCGGCAGACGGCGCTGAAAACCGGGCTGCTCATGTTGGTGGGCGTCAGCCTCGTGCTCGCGGGAAGGCGCGCTGTGCTTGCGTTCGGCGGATCGGGCCTTGTCTTCGGCGAAGCTATGGTCCGAACATTGGGTGTGGCGCGGGGTGACACTCGTCTCTTTCTCTGTCTGTTCCAGGGTCACGACACTTGCACGGCCTGCGATTCCATGGGACGGTTCTGCCGCCGAACGATCGAGGCCCATTTTGCGCCGCAAACGGAAGCGGGCCTCCTCGTTTTTCGGGAAGTGGCCTACGACGCACCGGATAATCGTGCCATCAAGCGGCAACTCGGGCTGTACACCAGCACGGTAGGTCTGGTGCGCTATGTCCACGGCAAGCCGAAGGAAATCCGGCTGTTAACGCGTGAAGCGTGGACTCTGTGGACGGACGAGGAGGCTTTCGTCCGCATGCTGCGGGAGAATATCCAGCAAATGCTGGCGCAAGAACCATGATGATTCATGCCGTCATATCTCACTGGGGCTTGGCGGGAGCTTTCGGCCTGGGGATTCTGGCCGCACTGCACCCCTGCCCCCTGTCCACACTGGCCGGCGCCTTCCTGCTGGTTTTCAGCCCGGCATTCGGAAGTGCCAACTTGACAGGGCGTATGCCTCCGAACGGAACGCAGCAAATGGAATCCCGCTTGCAGGTCTGGGTTAAGAACGTATTGCGTGCGGGCACGTTTGCCTTGGGAATGGCAGTCGCCCTTGGGATCGCGGCGGCAGCGATCGGAAACGGCCTGTTGCAGGTTCCTTTCGCTTCCACAATGCTCCAGGACCTGCTGCGCCCCTTCTTCGCACCGTTCCTCATTGGGGCGGGGATTCTCCAAACGGGGCTGTTTGCTTCTCATAGCGGAAATCGGATTTCGGCCTCGGTCGAAAAGTGGCTGAAGACGGGGCGTCACACGCTGCCGCGCATGTTCCTCTTGGGCATGGCGATGGCTCTGGCGTTCTGTCCCGCCACCGCGGCGCTATTTTTCGGAGTACTGATTCCGCTCTCGGTGACTCACGGACATCCGGCGTTGTATGCGTTTGGATACGGCCTCGGCTTTGGCATCCCTCTCTTGTTTGTCACGGGCAGCCTTGCCGCCGGCGTCCGCTTCAAGGGGATACGGAGCCGAGCCGATACCTGGTCGGCGTTGAGCGGGTGGGGACTTATGGCCCTCGGGGCGTGGCTGACATGGAGTCTGCTCTGAGCCTCAGATCTCGGATTGTGCGGCACGATCATGGACGATAGAAGAACAGAAGACTTCATGCTGGTGGAACGAATGCGGACCGGCGACGAGTCTGCGTTTGGGGAGATCATGCAACGGTACCAACGGCCGGTCCTTGATTTCGTCTATCGCATGGTGGGCAACGCGGATACCGCCAACGACTTGGCCCAGGACGTCTTTGTCCGCGTCTGGCGTGGGATTGGCCGGTTCAGATGGCGGGCCGATGCCGCGTTCTCCACGTGGCTGTTTCAGATCGCCCGTAATGCATGCATCGATGAGACTCGCCGGTGGGCACGAGATCCGATGCATGCGGCGGTTGCCGACCCAGTCGTTCTGGAGCAATCCCCGTCACCCAACCCCACGGCAAGCGACGTGGCCGCTCGAGAGATCGGGGAACGGGTCGCGGCGGCCGTCACACGCCTCCCTGAAGACCAGCGCACGGTCGTGGCACTGGCCGAGTACGAGGGCCTGTCCTACAAGGAGATTGCCACCGTGATGAACTGTTCCATCAAATCCGTAGAGGCCCGTCTCTACCGGGCTAAACAAACCCTTCGACACGCCTTGCGCGACATTGCCCCGCCAAGTCCGGCGACTGCCGATGACGGCGCCGATGCAGGCGGGCCTGCCGATAAACCCATGCGCCCCGACGCCCGGACGGCTGCGCGACAGGTCCCCCATCCGTAATGGGAGGCTGCGTGGAAGCTTTTTTGCGGGGGGGGGATCCTGCTACGAGCGAATGTGGCCGCACGAGCGCCCAATCGTCGTGCCTATCCCGCTCGGTGTCTTTCCTGGGGCTGAATCGCGGCATGGCGGGTCTGCTCTCGATGGTCATCCTCGTGGGCATGGGCGAGCGGATGGCCGAGCGGTTGACCTGCCACCGTTCCACTACGGCATTCTGGCACGCCGTTGACGGTCGTGCCGGCCGAGCCGGAAGGTCGCTGGCCCGTCGCCACATCCGACAAGATATCTCTTCTTCGTTGACGCAGTGCGGTATGCCGTAGTATGTTTGGCACAACGAACTACGGAAAAGGTTTCAGGAGGTGGATCATGACAGCCAATGCGCAGGGTTTAAGCGCAAGCATGGAGAACTATCTCGAGACGATCTTCCTGCTCGTCCGGGATGGTCCCGTGGCACGGGCGAAGGATATCTCGCAACGCCTGGGGGTTAATCGTTCGTCGGTGACCGGGGCGTTGCAGGCGCTGAGCGAGCGGGGACTCGTGAACTACGAGCGGTATGGCTTCGTCACGCTCACCCAACAGGGAACGGAGATCGCGACGAAGGTTCTGCGACGGCACGAAGCCCTGCGGGAGTTCTTCGTCAAGGTCCTGTCCATTGACGCCGCCGAGGCCGACGAGGCGGCCTGTCGCATGGAGCATGGCGTCTCCAAGGCCATCGTGGACCGGCTCCTGGATTTCGCATCGTTTGTGGAAACCTGCCCCAGGGCGGGCGCCAAGTGGGTGCGCGGGTTCGGTTATCACTGTGAGGAGGCTGCGCATGCCACCGAGAAGTGTGCGCGTTGCATTGAGCAGTGCCTCCAGGAAGTCAAGAACACGGCAAGAGCGGGAGAATCGGGAAAGATGCGCACGACACTGAGCGAGCTGAAGCCCGGCGAGAAGGGGCAGATCGAGAAGGTGTCCGGTTCCGGCGCCGTCAAGCGCCGCATCGCGGATATGGGAGTTACCAAAGGCAGTCTGGTCGAAGTGGTCCGGGTGGCGCCAATGGGCGATCCGATGGACGTCAGGATCAAGGGATACCACCTTTCGCTTCGCAAGGAGGAAGCGGGGGATATCCGGGTCATGGTCATTGGTCATTAGTCATTGGTCATTGGAGGAGAGAGAATGAGGTTGGAGGAGTTGGAGGTTTACGAGGAGGCGATGCGGATTGGGGAAGTGGTGTGGGGCATTGTCGCGAAGTGGGACTTCTTCGCCAAAGACACGGTTGGGAAGCAGTGGGTTCGGTCGGCGGACTCGATGGCGGCGAATCTGAGCGAAGGCTTCGGACGTTTCCATCACAAAGAGAACAAGCAATACGGCTATTACAGCAGGGGCTCCCTTTTCGAAACCAAGACATGGCTGACCAAAGCCCACAACCGATCCCTGATTCCGGAGGAGAGCTTTCAGGAACTGAGTGGCGCGTTGGATACGCTCGGCCGCAGACTCAACGCCTATATCA